>CAJQKF010000046.1 GCA_905478855.1 uncultured Gammaproteobacteria bacterium | reverse complement strand
GCATGGCAAAACAGTAGTGAATTTATTCTTTGAGCCTTCGACTCGAACCCGAACCACTTTCGAAATTGCAGCTAAACGTCTATCGGCGGATGTCATAAATTTAAGTGCCACCCGTATGTCAACAACGAAAGGCGAAACCGTTCTGGATACGGTAAAAACACTTGAGGCAATGCACACTGATATGTTCGTGGTTCGTGATGGTGCGTCCGGAACCGCTCATTTGATTGCGGCTCATGTGCCAAAAGGCGTCAGTATCATCAATGCTGGAGACGGTCGTCACGCCCACCCTACACAAGCCATGCTTGATATGTTCACTATCCGCCAAGCCAAAGGTAGTTTTAAAGATCTTAGTGTCGCCATTACTGGAGACATACTACATTCACGAGTTGCACGGTCGCAAATTCATGCGCTACGCCAATTAGGTGTTAAAGATATTAGGATAATAGGGCCTGCAACACTGCTACCCACCGAAATAGAACGACTAGGAGTTACAACCTATTTCGACATGGATAAGGGTGTGGAAGACGTCGATGTTATTATGATGCTCCGCTTACAGCTGGAACGTATGGATGGGCAATTACTGCCTGGACCAGAGGAGTATTTTCGTTATTTCGGCCTTACTGAAAAGCGCGTGAAACGAGCAAAACCTGACGCGATTGTTATGCATCCCGGCCCTATAAACAGAGGATTGGAAATCGCTTCAAGCGTAGCTGACGGCTCGCAGTCATTAATACTTTCTCAGGTAACAAACGGAATTGCTGTAAGAATGGCGATTATGGCCAAGTTAATGGGTAAAAAAGAGGGCGAGTTATGAATATCAGTATTATTAATGGCCGCCTGATCGATCCTGCAAATGGAAAAGACGCCGTCGCAGATTTACACATTTCCAATGATTTAGTGGTCGGTATTGATACTTCACCACATTCCTTTGTCGCCGACCAACTTATTGATGCAGAGGGTTTATGTGTCTGTCCAGGTTTAGTTGACACGCAAGCACGACTCCGAGAACCGGGCGAAGATCATACTGGAAGCATGGAATCCGAACTTAAAGCAGCAGTAAAAGGCGGCATTACAACGGTTTGTGTGCCACCAGATACGTATCCAATAATTGATACGCCAGCAATGGTACAAATGACCCGCCAACGTGCAGAAAGTCTTGGTCTAGCCCACGTACTTCCAATTGGCGCTCTTACTGTAGGACTCAAAGGCGAACGTCTCACCGATATGGGCTCTCTTCATCAAGCAGGGTGCAGCACTCTAAGCAATAGTGATAGAGCGATAGAAAACACCCTTGTTATGCGTCGCGCGATGCAATACGCCACAACATTCGATTTGATAATTTCATTAAATGCGCAAGATCCATGGCTTGTTGGTAACGGAGCCGTGCATGAGGGTGAAATCAGTACTCGTCTAGGATTGCCTGTAATACCTGAAGCGGCAGAAACTGTCGGTGTTGCAAGAGACTTGGCATTGGTCGAAACAACTGGCATTCGAGCACATTTTAGCTGTTTATCAACTGCGAAAGCTGTTGCTATGATCGCACGAGCGCAACAACAAGGTTTACCCGTCACCGCAAGCGTCACGGCACATCATCTTCATTTATGTGAAACCGATGTTGGCGTATTTAATACCATGTGCAAAGTCATGCCGCCCCTAAGAAGTTCAAATGATCGATCTGCGTTACTAAAAGCGGTTAAGCAAGGTGTTGTTGCGTCTATTTGTTCGGACCATCAAGCACATGGTCGCGATGCAAAACTTGCTCCATTTAGCGAGGCGGCAAGTGGTATTGCCGGATTGGAAACGCTACTTGGCCTATCCATTACATTAGTTGATCGAGAAATTTTCGATTTACCAACCGCCATAGCATCCCTAACTATAAATCCTGCTCGCGCAATGGGCATAGAACGGGGTTCGTTGGGTGTAGGCGATCAAGCTGATGTTTGCGTTTTTGACCGCGAAAAGAAATGGCGTTTAGATCCAAACAGCATGTTAAGCCGAGGATCAAATACCCCATTTACTGATACAGAACTAATCGGGCAAGTTGAATACACAATTGTTTCCGGAAATATCGTTTATTCGAGAGCAGCAAGTTGAGTAGCTAGGCAAGGATAGCGCAACGGCAAGATTAAAAGCTCATTTCTGCAAAGCTTACTGTGCAGATCAAAACGTAGTGCCTTCCAGCGATTGCCCTAATCGATCACGAGCATCATCTCCAGAGTCTAGTTTAATTTTTAATCGCAGATTATTAACTGAATCGGCATTTCTTAAGGCATCCTCATAACTAATCATATCGTTGCGGTACAACTTAAAAAGAGACTGATCCATGGTGACCATACCAATTTCATTTGAGCGCTCAATAACATCATGGATCTTATTCATCTCTCCACGTAGAATAAGATCGGCGACCAATGGGGTATTAATCATTATTTCAAGCGCGGGTACTCGTCCCTTTAAACCCTTCCTTGGCAATAGACGTTGAGAAACAATCGCCGTTAAATTCATTGATAAATCCATTAACAACTGTTCACGACGCTCAGCTGGGAAAAAATTGAGAATTCGATCCAAAGCTTGATAAGAGTTATTTGCGTGCAATGTTGCCAAACAAAGATGTCCCGTTTCAGAGAACACAATTGCATTGTCCATCGTCTCACGTTTTCTAATCTCGCCAATTTGAATGACGTCAGGAGCTTGACGCATTGCATTTTGCAAAGCAATTTCAAAGGACTCCGTATCTATACCGACCTCGCGCTGGGTAATGATACAGTTCTCATGCATATGAACAAATTCAACTGGATCTTCAATAGTAATGATATGACCTTTTGTATGTCGATTACGATAACCAATAAGTGCTGCTTGCGAAGAACTTTTACCTGCTCCGGTTCCACCTACAAATAAAACCAGCCCGAGTTTTTTAAGCGCTAGTTCGCCCATAATTTGCGGTAGAAAAAGCTCTTCAAAAGTGGGAATATGAGTCTTGATAGTTCGCAGCACCATTCCCACGTTGCCTTGCTGGACAAATACATTGACCCTAAAGCGTCCCATCTCTGTGGGGCTGATCGCAAAGTTACATTCCTTTGTTTCTTCAAATTCCCGGCGCTGATGATCGTTCATAATGGAAAATGCCATGTCTCGAGATTGATCAGAACTTAGACCTGCCCCCTTGACCGGAATTACTCGGCCATCGATTTTCATACTGGGTGGGGCTCCCGTTGTAATGAATAAGTCTGATGCATTCTGCTTTAGCATCAAATGAAGGAGGTCAGTCATGTTCATATCGTGTATTCCTGTAATTTAGTCCGTAGATATCGGTTCGCAGATGTATTTACGAGCCGCCAAACTTCGATTTATCTACTGCCATGACCTTCGCCGTCTCAGGCAAGATCTTTCGTCTCTTCACCAAATCCAACAACGACTGATCCATGGTTTGCATATTAGAATCCTGACCGGTCTGCAAGACCGAGTACATTTGCGGAACTTTTGCCTCACGGATCAGGTTTCTTATCGCAGGTGTGCCTAGCATAACCTCCCAGGCAGCCACTCGTCCGCCGCCGACTTTCTTCAGCAAGGTTTGTGATATTACCCCTTGTATAGACTCAGACAACATGGTTCGAACCATGTCCTTTTCTCCGCCGGGAAACACGTCAATTATGCGGTCAATCGTTTTCGCAGCCGAAGACGTATGTAACGTCGACAGCACTAAATGACCCGTTTCTGCAGCAGTCAAAGCCAGTCGAATAGTTTCCTGATCGCGCATTTCTCCAACTAATACAACATCTGGATCCTCACGCAGTGCTGAACGTAATGCGTTGGCAAAACTTAACGTATGCGGGCCAAGCTCTCGTTGATTGATAACACAATTCTTACTCACGTGTAGAAACTCGATAGGATCTTCAATCGTTAAAATATGTGACCGATGATTCTCGTTTATATGATCAAGCATTGCAGCCAGAGTTGTCGACTTCCCAGACCCGGTAGGTCCTGTTACAAGCACCAATCCTCTAGGTTTCATTGCTAACTGCGTCATCGCTGCAGGAGCACCCAAATCTTGCAAACTGGTTATCTTTGTTGGAATATTTCTGAATACTGCGGACGGCCCTCGTTGCTGATTAAATACATTAACACGAAAACGGGCAATACTCGGTAATTCAAACGAAAAGTCCGTTTCGAGGTATTCTTCAAATTCTTTTCGTTGCTGATCCGTCATGATGTCATAGATCATGCTATGCACTGCGTGGCTATCCAACGGATCAACGTTAATCCGTTTTATATCTCCGTCTATACGTATCAACGGTGGTAAGCCGGAAGACAAGTGCAGATCAGAGGCATTATTCTTTACCGCAAACGCCAACACTTCAGCTAGATCCATGAATTTCACCTATTATCAGTTTTATACCAAATACAAAGTATAATACATCGTCTTAGAGCGTCGTTGCAGAACCGTTCTATAATCTGATCAAAATATTTACAATTACATCATCTAACAATAATGGAAATAGACACCGACAAACCAACCACACCAATTGACATTGTGCGCGAGAGGATTAAAACTGCATGCGACAAATATAATCGAGATGTCTCAGACGTCACCTTGATTGCAGTAAGCAAAACCCGACCAGCCAGTTCAATCAGAGAACTAGCCTCTCATGGTCAGAAGGTCTTCGCAGAAAACTACGTTCAGGAAGGCGTGGGTAAAGTTTGCGAACTATCAGATATGCAGTTAAATTGGCATTTCATCGGGCATCTACAGAGTAATAAAAGTATAGAAGTAGCAGAACATTTTACCTGGGTGCACAGTATAGATCGTCTGAAAATTGCTCTAAAACTCAACAAGGCGGCCGCACGTTTTCATCCACTCAACGTTTTGATACAGGTAAAACTTGATGACGAAGAAAATAAAGCCGGAGTTGGCGCGGACTGCTTATCCGTTCTTGTCGAACAGATTAGTGAAATGGAAAATTTAAATCTTCGCGGATTGATGTCTATCCCCAAACCTGAAGACGATTTTAAGTCGCAACGACATACTTTTTCGCGAGTAAAAAAACTGGCTAACGCGCAAACTGACCGCGGGTTTACCATGGACTGCTTATCCATGGGCATGAGCAACGACCTTGAAGCGGCTATTGCTGAGGGGGCAACTCATATACGAATAGGCACTGCACTTTTTGGTCCCCGAGACTACAATCGTTAATTTCAGATAGACACAATGCTAAATAATCAAAAAATTGGTTTTATCGGTGCCGGGAACATGGCATCAAGCTTGATTGGTGGATTAATACACTCTGGTGTTTCTGCTAAATCTATTTATGCCTTTGATGCGGATTCATTACGTTTGAAAGACACCGTTCAAAAATTCCTTATTAGCCCTGCAACAGACAACGCGTCACTAGTCTGCGCTGTAGACATATGCGTTATTGCCCTGAAACCTCAAGTGATGAAAAAGGTACTAACGCCTTTAATCCAGACTTTCTGCGCATCGAAGCCACTGGTTCTTTCTGTGGCCGCTGGAATTGACACTAAAAACCTGGAATCCTGGACCGGAAATAGTTGTCCAATTATTAGAGTGATGCCGAACACTCCCGCATTAATTGGTTATGGTGCTTCGGGATTGTTTACAGACATAAAAAGTCCGAATGCTGCAAGCGAAGCACAAAAACAACTTGCCGAATCGATTGTTAAGGCCGTCGGTGTCACTGCTTGGGTAAACAACGAAGAACAAATCGACACGATTACCGCACTATCAGGAAGCGGACCGGCCTATTTCTTTTATATGATGGAGGTGTTAGTAAAAGCGGCAGTTAAAAACGGTCTTTCATCGGCAGACGCTAAAAAGCTCTGCATACAAACTGCGCTAGGTGCTGCAAATATGGCTCAGAATCAGACTACTGAACTCGACGTTTTGCGCAAAAACGTAACATCACCCGGAGGAACAACTGAGCAGGGAATCAATACAATGCAACAGCATCACTTTGAACAATTAATGCAGGATACGGTAAATGCTGCCCAGGAAAGATCTATTGAACTTGCAAAAACTCTAGGAGACAAATAATGGGTGATTCATACCTCGCCGATGCGGTCATCTACTTGGTTGATACTGTCGCCGGACTATATCTAATTGCCGTTATATTACGATTTTTACTTCAATTGTTACGTGCCGATTTTTACAATCCTTTATCACAATTTGTGGTAAACATTACGAACCCACCGTTACGACCACTAAGACGGTTTATTCCAGGTTTCCGTGGACTGGATATTGCATCTTTGACCCTAGCATTCATTGTGGCGACTATAAAGTTGTTAATTATATCCACAATTGCCGGAATCACTCTAAACCTAGCATCAACTATACTTCTATCGATTGCCGATATACTGCAAACCACAGTATATATATTTATATTCATCACCATAGCTCGAGCTGTATTAAGCTGGTTTCAACAAGGTGGGCAAAACCCGATCGAACGACTACTTTCATCATTGAGTGAGCCGTTGTTAAAACCGCTTAGAAGAATACTACCAGAACTTGGTGGTCTGGATTTCTCACCATTCGCTCTCATTATACTGCTCACCTTGATTCTGAAGCTAATCGTAAAGCCTATTACAGATAGCGGGTACATGATGCTACTTTGACCGAACCTCGCAATTTAGAAGATAAAAACATATTTATACCCCCACGGGATCTAGCTGCACTCGATCTTGGATCAAATAGTTTTCACCTACTCATAGTTCGATATGATAACGGCCAAATAAAGGTTCTCGACCAGCTTAACGAATACGTAAGGCTGGCAGCAGGACTCGACAAAGACAACTTAATCTCGGATTCAAAAACCGAAGAAGCGATTAACGCTCTTGCAAGAATTTCCCAGCGTCTTCGGGGAATTTCAACAGAAAATGTTCGCATAGTTGGAACCAACACCTTACGAAAGGCAAAGAATTCCTCAACCTTCTTGCAACGTGCTGAAGAAACCGTAGGTCATCCTATTGAAGTTATATCCGGGGCAGAAGAAGCTCGACTAATTTACGAAGGTGTAATCAGTGTCCGTGGTTCCGGAACAGGTAGACACTTAATAATCGATATTGGAGGCGGTAGTACCGAGTTAATTATCGGGCAAAGTGGTAAACCCTTACGAATGGAAAGCCTATTCATGGGTTGCGTATCATTATCCCGACAGTTTTTCCCCGACGGAGTCGTTACACAAAAAAACATGTCGGAGGCGATCAAATATGCCACTTTACAACTGTTACCTATTTCAGAGAGTTATAGAAGTTTAGGATGGAAAACTGCCATCGGTTCATCAGGCACTGTAAAGGCCATATTAAAAACCGTTCAGACCGCAGGGTGGTGTAAAAACCTAATAACCAGTCGTGGTTTGACAAATTTAACAAATAGACTAATAACCAAGGGCAACTGCACAGCAAACACTATTGAGGGGTTATCAAAACGAAGAGCCCCTGTCTTCGCCGGCGGTGTTGCAGCATTAAATGCCTGCTTTAACATTCTAGAAATAGAAAAAATGGAGGTTTCTGACGTAGCGCTGCGGGAAGGCGTAATTCAGGATCTAATCGGGCGTGGATCCGAGCGCGATATTCGTAGCGGTTCAGTTATAGCTCTTGCGAACCGATATCATATTGATATGGCGCAAGCCGACAGAATACGAATTACTGCATTAAGTCTTTTTCAACAAACCTATAAACACTGGTTATTAGATAAAGTTCACCATCGATTATTACTATCTTGGGCAGCTATTCTTCACGAAATTGGACTCGATATTTCTCATCATCAATACCATAAACATGGGGGATATATCTTAGCTCATTCTGATTTAACCGGCTTTTCTATGACAGACCAAGCAATCCTCTCCACATTAGTACGCGGCCACCGTCGTAAATTATCTTCGGCAGTGTTCTCATCAATACCCCATAATATTTTATTACAAACAGAAAGATTAGTTGTGTTACTTCGATTAGCAGTCCTACTGCACCGACACCGTCAATCCGAACCATTGCCGCCGTTTAAAATCACATCAAGAGGCAAACAAATTAAATTGGAATTACCCAGTAGCTGGTTACAACACCATCCGTTAACACATGCACAGATCGACGAAGAAAATGAACTTATTCGCCCCAGGGGATATGCAATACTCATTCAGTCAACACTGTAAAAGGTCATAAAAAGACCAGTATGAGGATTTATTAATGAAGCTTTAATCAATATTAGTAATAAGCATATGGTTAATTCACATCAATAAACATACAAGCCTCTTGAACCTTAACAAAAAAAAATAGATAATAATTACAAATAGATACCAATATTAATTAAGAAATCACTCCCAATATTTAAAGATAACGTGAAATGAACAAAATATTCCAGAAACCCAACAACACACTGGAACCTTCATCAAACGTTAATCCAGAAAATGCTGCCGAACAACAAAAAGGACTCGACTACACGGATCCAGATCTGTATCAAAACCGGGAAACAACATGGCTGCAGTTTAACCAGCGGGTACTCACTCTCTCAAAAGACGAAAAACTACCCTTACTTGAACGATTAAAATTTATTGCTATCGTTTCTTCGAATCTCGATGAGTTTTATATGAAACGAATTGGTGGCTTGAAACAACAAGAAGTTGTTGGTTACCGAGAATTAAGTATCGATGGTCGTTCACCAAGCGAGCAAATTGCCTCGTGCCAAAAAATGATCGCCCAACTGGATATAGATGTAGAAGCGAGTTACAACGTTATTGTAGATGAATTACCTAACCATGGAATTGAATTATGTAACTACATGCAGCTAGAGGAAGAAGATAAGCTAAATTTGCGTCAACACTATATTGATAATATTTTCCCACTTATTACCCCGCAGGCAGTAGATCCTGCCCACCCGTTTCCGTTCATATCAAACTTATCACTGAATCTTCTTGTAACACTTCACCACCCTGATAGTGAATTTACATCGCTAGCTCGCGTTAAAGTACCGGTAGGATCTGGCGTAAAACGATTCATCGCAATAAACAACAATCTTCGCTTTGTTGCTCTGGAACAAATCATGGCCAACAACCTGGATTTATTGTTTCCAGGAATGGTTATTGACCATTGTGAGCTATTTCATGTTATTCGCAATGCTAGCACGGAGCGAAATGAATCCGCAGCGAATGATTTGCTTGAAATGATTGTATCCGAACTACGTGAGCGAAAGTTTGCCACCATAGTGCAACTTCTAGTACAGAAAGAAATTGAACCCTCTCGTCGTGGAATGTTAACTTCTGAGCTCAACCTGAAAGGAGAGCATGATGTACTCGAAACGAGTGGACTTATGGCCAAACGTCATCTGTTCGAAATTGCAAACCTTGAAATTAGTCAACTACGTGAAAAACCCTATCGAGCAGTAGATCATTTTCAACTTCTCGACAAAAGGAATATCTTCCATATAATTCGAGAACAAGGGGACATACTGTTACAACACCCCTATGAATCGTTTTCTACTTCTACGGTTCGGTTCCTCAAAGAAGCCAGTAATGACCCAAAAGTGCGTGCAATAAAAATGACATTGTATCGAACGGGTGACAACAGCATCATTCCGGACTTACTCATTGACGCGGCCCGAAACGGTAAGCAAGTTGCAGTTGCGGTAGAACTTAAAGCGCAGTTCGACGAAGCCACAAATATTAAATGGGCCAGCCAAATGGAAGAAGTTGGAATACACGTTACTTATGGTGTAGTCGGTCTCAAAACACACAGTAAAGTGATATTAGTCGTTCGACAAGACTTCGACGGAATTCGACGATACGTGCACATCGGCACCGGAAATTACCATGAAGATACCGCAAAATTATATACCGACCTAGGACTCCTTACAGCTAGTCATGATATCGGCAATGATATAACTGAATTTTTTAACTTTCTCACTACCGGTTACACACCGAATAGAAAATATAAGAAAATAATACCTGCGCCGCGGGTAATGAAAACCGCAATAATTAATAAAATACGACGCGAAATTAAGAACACTAAAAACGGCTATCCTGCTGGCATTCAATTCAAATGCAATGCCATTGAAGACCCCGATATATGTAAAGAACTTTACCGTGCTTCCGCAGCAGGTGTGCCAATCGATTTGATTATTCGAGATAGCTGTCGTATTTTTGCGGGCGTTGAAGGACTATCAGAGAACATTAACGTAATAAGCGTTATCGGCCGTTACCTTGAGCATAGTCGCATTTATTATTTTAAAAACGCGGGAGACGAGAATGCTGAAGAGGAGTATTTTATCGGTTCGGCTGACTTGATGAAAAGGAATCTAGAAAGTCGTGTCGAAATACTCGTACCTGTAGAGTCAGTTGATCTAAAACAAGATCTGCGACTTATTCTAAACACCTGCATGACAGATACAAATGGAGCATGGGTAATGCAACCTAATGGATCGTATCTGCTAAAACCTTATGAGGGTGAACCACGTGCTAGCCAGCAAATTTTTCAAGAAATGGCAGAAAAAAGGTATCAAGCAGCACGAAAACAAAACATAAGAAAACTTGAGAACCTGCGAAAACGCGTTCACCCCAAATAAGTTCGAGAAAAAATTGTTACCCACTTAACTTTACGTCAGCATGTTCAATGAACATGGTCGACTTGGTATTTTCCCAGTTAGACGCGATTCAATTATTTGCCGGTCAAGTTTGTAATGCTTACATACAAAGACAACAATCTTTATTCGATTGACTATGAAGACATTTACTTCTCGATCGATGATGCATTAAGCGAATCAAGACATGTATTTCTAAAGGGCAACCGTTTACCTGATCGTTGGAGTCAACAACGCACCTTCGTTATCGCCGAAACAGGATTTGGTACCGGTAGAAATTTTTTGGCTGCATGGCACCTATGGTCGTGCTCGAAGAATACTCGTCCTGAAATTCTTCACTATATTTCTATAGAAAAACATCCACTTGATTCATCTACGTTAATTGATGTTCACCGCAGATTTCCTGAACTCGCAGAGTACGCAAATAAATTACAGCAAAATTACCCTAGTTATCACCAGGGTTTTCATAGAATATGGTTCGAATCCGGAAAAATATGTCTAACCCTATGCTTTGGTGATATTACGGAAGTGCTTAACAACCTTGAGGCAAGTGTAGACGTTTGGTTTCTCGATGGATTTTCGCCAGCAAGAAATCCCGAGATGTGGTCAGAATCGGTCATGAAAGGAATAGGAAGACTGTCAAACACCGATACAACACTGGCTACATACACAGCAGCTGGAGTAGTCAAAAGACGTCTTGAGCATGCAGGTTTTGAAGTTAGGCGAGTTCAGGGACATGGGCAAAAGAAGGATATGATTATCGCTTCGATGAAACGCCCTGCACAGTATAAAAATCATGCTCCCTGGTTTACACACAAGTACAAAAGCCACCTAGACCGAACGGCCGTTGTAATCGGAGCAGGAATTGCCGGCGCTCAAGTCGCAGAGCGACTGGCAAGAAGGAATTGGCATGTGAAAATTATAGAAAAAGCCACAGCCGTGGGTGGGGGTGCATCCGGCACACCACTTGCGGTCGTCTCGCCACGCATGACAGCTCAAATTTCCCTAGGTGAAAGGTTTTCATTGCAATGCTACTTATATCAACTTCAGCAACTGGAAAAACTGCCCTGCTATTCGCGAGATATCATATGGACCGAAAGTGGAGTTCTAGCATTGGCAAAAGATTCGCGTAAAGCTCAACAATTTCTTTCAATCACTGAACGACTATTTCCCAAAGAATTATTGCAATGTGTAACTTCAACACAAGCCTCCAACATTTGCGGAATAAAACTGCAGCAATCTGGAATTTATTATCCCAAGGCGGGGTTTGTAAATTCTAAAAAAATGATCCATAGCCTAATCGATTCACCACGAATAGAGCTTCGTAATGATGAACAAGTTAATCGTATTCACCGATGCAATGATCACTGGTTTTTATTTAATCATCGCGATGAAGAAATAGCCTCTGCTAGTATTGTCATTATAGCAAACGGCTACGACTCTACTTTTTCCAATTTATGTCCGTTAGCAACAACACCGATTGCAGGTCAAACTAGTTACCTGAAAGCCAGCTCCGCAAGTAGCAAGTTAAACACGGTTATTCAGCATGACGGCTATATTTTGCCTGCCGTTAACGGACAACACCTGCTAGGATCCACTTATCGACGGGGTGAAGAAAGTAAAAACCTAACCGAGCTAAACAATCTGGAAAACTACCAGAAGTTAGATAATAACCTACCGCATTTCACAGAAAACGTAGGAAAACTAACCTCTGCCCATCATGGGACCCGTGTTACAACCATTAATCGGCTACCTCACGTTGGCCCCATGTTTGATGAAAAAGCACTCAGACAGGCTTATCCAACTATGCTACGACGCAATTATGATAGTGAGCAAAATTCATACGTACACGAAGGACTCTTTGTCTTCACGGGACTCGGCTCTCGTGGGTTAACCAACGCTGCATTATGTGCAGAACATCTTGTATCAATGATACTTAACGAACCTTCGCCATTTCCCAAGGATATCGCACATCGACTTCATCCCGCGCGTGATGCTATTGCTAATCTGCGGCAGCAACCCCCTGTTGCACGAAAATAACTGTTTTTCGCTAAACCAGTATGCGGTCCACCTCCCCAATAACCTGCTCAAAACCAAAACTTATTCAATCTCGGTAATCGTTCGCTTATTCGCTGAGTCCAGCGGCGTTTGACACATTTCCAGATGTAAACGTCCACCGGTTTCATACGGGTGAGCATTAAGAACGGATTCATTTAGCTCAACACCCAATCCAGGAGTCTCTGGTAAAAGCATATAGCCAGATTCCCACGTCAGTGCTTGAGTTAGGATATCGTTATGAAAATCAGTCAATATAGTCTCCAAGATGAGAAAGTTTGGGCAAGTAAATGCTAATTGCGCGGCGGCTGCATGGGCAACTGGACCACAATAAATATGCGGGGCAATCTGCGCGTTAAATACTTCAGCAATGGATGCTATTTTCTTGGTTTCCCAAAGCCCACCACTACGGCCAATATCTGGCTGCAATATAGATACACCCGCTTGTAGTGCTGCAAAAAACTCCATTTTGGTGGTTAAACGCTCTCCAGTTGCAACGGGGATCGACGTCGAAGAAGCGACCCTCGCTAGCGCATTCATCTGATCAGGGGGACATGGCTCTTCGAACCATAATGGATCGTAAGGTTCCAGGCGTTTTGCCAATCTAATTGCCGAAGAAGTAGTCATTTGCCCGTGTGTTCCAAAAAGTATGTCCGCACTCTCGCCAACGGCTTCTCGAATGAGCCGGACACTATTCTCGCTTCGAGTCAATTCATATAAAGATAGTTCACGCCCGCCTTGAATACTGTAGGGACCAGCTGGATCCTGTTTAACTGCCGTAAACCCCATTTCGACATATTTTAGCGCCGCTTCTGCGGCAGCTTTGCCATCATGATATACATCGCCCGGATTCTCTAAAACATCTGGATAAATGTATGTGTATGTTCGCAGTCTAGAATGAAATTCCCCACCCAATAGCTTATACACCGGCACATCATGAGCTTTGCCAAGAATATCCCAAACCGCCATTTCAATGCCGCTAAAGACTCCCATCATAGAAACATCCGGACGTTGAGTGAACCCGGCAGAGTAGACCCTTCGAAATAGTGTTTCCACGTTATGTGGATCTTCCCCAGCGACAAAACGATTGAAAGTATCTTCAATCATCTGACAAGCTATGTCTGCCGAGACAGGAATACCATAACACTCTCCAACACCTTCAATACCGTCAGTCGTTATGATTTTCACAAACACCCAAAAGGATCCGCCAATACCCGTGGGCGGTACAGTCGCATATGTTTTTATTGAGTCAAGTTTCATCATTATTCCGGCTAAGCTATCGTGTATAAGTACGAAGAATATGTAACTAATGAGTAACTTGTAAAGTAAAAATTCATTACTCGAAGCATTGCGCTAGCCTGGATAAATACAGTAACCTCCGGTCATTCAATATCCCTAAGCACCTGAATATTTAATTCTGCAGGTTAACAACATAGTTAGTCACACGTACTCCTGTAACGCTATACGCTTTTAAGAATCTTTATGCTTGACCTTTCATTACGAATACTGGGCATCATGGCGCCGAGTATGTTGCTAGCCTGCATTGGTCTCGGTTGGAAAAAATCCGGGCTCGAGTACCCTACCAATTTTGTGACGACGCTGGTAATAAATATTGCCCTACCAGCGCTTATCTTCCATACCTTAGTGAGCGCAGACATATCCCTTGATGCACTCTATCAACTTGGTTCTGCTACAGTAGTTGTGCATGTTTTACTTATCAGTCTATCTGCACTCGTACTGCGTCTTGCAAAGAAAGACTTAGGACTAACCGTTTCATTTACAGTTGGAAACACAGGCAATCTTGGCCTACCACTTTGTTTGTTGGCATTTGGTGAAGAAGGCCTAGCATACGCTATTGTTTACTTCTCAGTGCAGTGCATATTTCTATTTACCGTGGGTGAAGCTGTCTATGCAGGCTCCCTTAGCATTAAACGAATACTTAAAGTTCCGATAATTTATGCATTAATCGCTGCATTGCTGGTTCGTATTGGCAACATTCCAGTCCATGAAATCATAATGGATACCACCCAACTCTTAGGCGGTGTCGTTGTCCCAATTATGTTAATTACGTTAGGTATATCTATTGCGGGAATGGTGGCTAGAAACTTTCTATCCACCCTATTCTGGGCACTTGTAAGAACAGGCCTCGCTATAATTGCAGGGTTGCTAGTAGCGGAATGGTTCTCTCTAGAGGGCGTAGCCCGAGGAGTTTTAATTATCGAAACAGTAGTCCCCGTGGCTGTGTTCCATTATTTATTAGCCTATAAGCACAACAAGAATAGTGAAGAAATATCCGGACTCATTTTGATTACACATCTTGCTGCTATTCTATATTTCCCATTCATATTCGGTCTGGTTTTATAAAACGCAGACCGAACCGATTATAATTTTTAGTAATCTAAGAAAACCAAAATCAACTCGATGGGGTTTCCAAAAATGGCTCTAACGCGGTTCTGATTTCTTCTGGCATAGGTGCAGCTCTTCGCGTTTGAGGATCGAAAAACACTTCAGTTACCTCGTAAGTTGCATGAACCACACCGGTATCGATATGTATTATTCTTTCCAGAAATGTACTGCTTTTGCCACCCAGTCTAGTTAATACACAATCAACTCTGATCAAATCACCCGCTACCAACTCAACCAGAAAATCGGTAGCCGCCCGAGCTGTTACAGTGTGAATACCAAAATTCGATTGCATCTTTTGATGACTCCCCCAATAGACCGGCCAAATATGAAAAGCGGCATCATCAAAAAAATGCGCATACCATCTAACATTCATGTGACCGAAAGCATCGCAATACCAGGGATGAATCACGCCTCTCAAGATTTCTTTACTTTTCATACGATCTCCTAATTGAAGAAACCACTATACTATCCATACACAATGCTGTGAGCACATAAATTTTCTAATGTTTACGTGACATTTCGATATAACTTCGGGCCAGTACCGCTGAAAGCACCATAAAACCTCCGATAAGAGTTGCTACGCTTAAACTCTCACCAACAAACAACCAAACCCAAAACGGCCCAAGCGCAAATTCTATTAACATATACAATGTAATTTCTGCTGCCGGCAAGTGTCTTGCTGCAACCAGAAAAAACATATTCCCAACACCTGACAATATGCCGCCCCAAAGAAAACACAAGGCGATATCTCTCACGCTCATTGATATCTCCCCCGACAATTGCCAAGTACAAATAATGATAATTGCAATACTCGAAATTACCAGTACGGGTTGCATATCAATATGCCTATATTTTCTAACGACAACGGCATATATTGCAAAACTAAACGCCGTTATCAAAGCCATGATATTCCCGTAAAATGTGCCTCCAGAAAGTCCGTCTTTTACCATTACAATTATGCCAAGACAGGCAACAAACATGGTGATAAGCGTAATAGTGTTGAGTCTTTCACCAAGAATCAACCATGCTAACAACGCTGTAAAAAAGGGAATGGAACCTAGCGTAAACAACGTGTTGGCAACTGTAGTATTCATTAAGGCTTGCAGGTAACTCAGACCAGCAAGGGTAATTACTATAGAAGCAATTACGCCTGCCACCCCAACCTGTTTAAAAGCTGTACCGGTTTTCGGACCTAATCTAAAAACTATTGTCGCTAGAACAATCGCTGCTAACGAACCCGAACGATAGATATTAATTAACCACGGATCACTGGTGTCCAAGCTTCTAACAGCTAAACCGCCAAAAGATATCATTACAGAGCTAGCTAGAATTAACGCGAGCGCTAAACTACGCTTAGGAAGCTCATCCCGTTGTGTTTTCATCGACACAGACTACATTGAAATATTGATCCAATTATCAATGTCAGGGTGGGCAACAACGTTATTCATAGCTTGGTACTCCAGACTATTCACATAAACGCTAAATGTGTCTGTCGGTTGAAAGTTTAATACTTCAAACTGTGTTGCAAAATTACCGTTGACATCTGTCCTTGCAGCTTCTAACTGGCCATTGCGATTATTGCGAATAAAAACATCACTCTCTTTAGTTGAATCCACATCGCCAATAATGTCACCTTCAAAACGCAACGATGTTCTAGTTGCAACTACACCTTCTACAATTGGATAGTTATTATCTTTCCAATGCCAGTAGCCTTCATATAGGACCTTAACATTATCGTATCCAAGGTCTTTCAGATGTCTGGCCATCAGGGTCGATAGATGTCTTGGGCAACCACAATAAGTTACTATCTCAGAACTCGGTTTTAACCCTTCAATTTGATCCAACTCGGCTTGATCCGTCTGGCCATAGGGTGTTGAATATGCCGCGAGGAT
Source organism: uncultured Gammaproteobacteria bacterium (assembly GCA_905478855.1). Classification (GTDB taxonomy): domain Bacteria; phylum Pseudomonadota; class Gammaproteobacteria; order Arenicellales; family CAJQKF01; genus CAJQKF01. The sequence continues at coordinate 8,176 of CAJQKF010000046.1, read as the reverse complement.
ATGACTTTCAGCATAAGAGGCTTTTGCTCGCACATCAAAAACAAATGGAGCTGAACCATCGGTGATCCGCGATGATAACTCTTCAACCAAAATGTACTCAGGGTCTTCCGAATTGGGGGTTATCACGGCTGGTTCTTGCTGCTGTATGGTGTTATCTGCTAGATCCAAATTTGGCGACTCTGTGCAAGACGTTAAGGTAAGTAGAGACATAGAACATATCGCAAATAGTAGCCCGGACACTTTATTCATAATTCAACTGATACCTGCCTTACGGCCATGAAAGTAATAGAGAATAGACAACTCATAATCGCGCTATACGAAAAAGGAGTTCAACTATTCAGTAAATCGGTAAATCGGTAAATCGGTAAATCGGTAAATCGGTAAAACTGTAACAGTATTAAATAGTGGCGTATACCCCGACAATTTTGAATACTTTTAAGCTGAAGCAAGCAATGTAGCGCGAAGCGGGATCGTAATATTATCAACCTAGCCAAGTATACTGTGCCAAATGACATATTCTGATTATTTTGATCCTAAACTCAAGAGGATCGTCCAAATATCATGAATATTTGAAGCAACCTTCATATCATTGTGTGCTGTCTTTTTGCACCGCTACTCATCGCACTGATGATTACAGAATTTGGTAATTTATGTGATATCCGGCAACAGTAATAATCATCGGAATTTTAGTCATTACTCTTATTGGTATTCTCGCTGGAATAGTCACCTCAAAACCTCGTACCCAAAGTATATTGGCATTGATTCTCGGTATCGCAACACCTGTGCTGATAGTCTGATATCGGTAAAATACAGTTACGTCCTTGTCGATAGTCCCAATTGACGTCCGATCCACGACGGGCGTTCCTTTACTGCCTCAGCTATAAGCATTTCACATGTCTTTAGCGGCATATCGGCAGTACGTTGTTCATCGGTATTATAATGTAACCCGACAAACTCCGCGGTAGCGCACAGGTGCTCGCCATCGAACATTTGATGGGCGAACCAAATGCGCTTCGTATCCGAATCCACAATAAAGCTTTTAATATTAACTGTTGCCGGATAACGGACTTCATGCAGATAACGTAGATGTGTTTCAACGGTATAAAGCGCACAAGTAGTTTGATCAAAATACTCCTCGCCTATGCCAAAATGATCCTGAAGTTTCCAGGTGGCATTGGTAAACGGCACCAGATAATAGGCTTCATTCAAGTGTCCATAAGCATCAAGCCACAACTTCTGAATAGGCTCTGAGTGAAATTCGAATGAATCCATATTAGGTATTCCTCAATGTTGGGTAGATTAATCGTATACGTATAGTAAATTTTGATAACATTAAGCTCAACATATTATTTTACAATCTCGGAGCTCTGAAGTGCCTTCTATAGAAATTTCGCTTGACCAAATCGAACAGGCAACCATTAATGCGCTAGTTGCACACGGAGCATCCGAATGGATTGCGAATTGTGTCGCAAAGGCTGTGCGCGTAGCAGAACAAAATGGCAACGTTATCTGTGGGCTCTATTATCTTGATAGCTATTGTACTCAACTTAAGACCGGCCGAGTTAATGGAAGAGTTGATCCTGTTGTGAGTAAACCTCGTGAAGGCATCGTTAGTGTAGACGCGAAATTTGGTTTTGCTCAACCTGCTTTTGAGTCCGGACTAGCTCAAGCGATTGACGCTGTACAGCTAAACGGCACAGCTAACCTAGTCATATGCCATTCACATACCTGCACCTCAATGGGATACTTTACCGAACAAATTGCCAAAGCCGGGTTTATCGGTATTGGCATGACGAACGCTCCCGCTTGTGTTTCACCACCAGGTGGAAACAAAGCTTTGCTCGGCACTAACCCTATCGCCATGTCTATTCCGGATGGAAACGGTGGCATAGCTATGCAGTTTGATCAATCAACTAGTGCCATTGCAATCGGTAAAATTCGTATTGCGGCGGCTAACCATGAAAAAATCCCGTTAAATTGGGCAGTCGATGCCAATGGTGAGCCGACCGATGATCCCAATGAAGCATTAAAGGGATCCCTTGTATCCGCAGGTGGCTACAAGGGGTTTGGATTTGGCCTAATGGCCGAAATTCTGGCCGCAGCAATTACTGGATCAAATAACAGTGTATCAGCACCGCCACTAAAAACTCCAGAAGGCCCAACACATGATTTGGGTCAATTTTATTTTCTAGTGGACCCAACTGCTGTATCAGGAGATCAGTTCTGGCAACGTCTTTCTATTATTGAAAAATCCATTGAAGACCAACCAAATGCGCGCCTACCGGGATCCAAACGTAAACTTAATAACGTTGTAAAACTCGATCAATCTCTGTGGGATAGTATCGAAGCGCTTGGACACATTTAATCGGCGAATCTTACCCAGTATTTCTTTTAGAAACTCTGGGTAAATACCATTTGTGGTTACAGACTATTCGTAACATGCGCGAACAGCGTAGAGATTTTATTGATGGGAAATTCAATTCCTTTTCTAGGTGCGAAAAGAATCGTCTTTAGCATCGAGCATTCTAATTAGAGCAGTCCACGAGCGCTTTGCCCCATCACTAGGCCCATCCGCTCCAGGCATGCCATCATTGTTTAGGTACTCGACCACTGTCGGATCCGGAAGAATAAATTCCGCACCAGAGGCCAGAACATCGACCTGAATCTTGCACGAATTTTCCAACACATAAAGAAAGTAGAAAGCTTCTGAGACAGTTCGCCCCACTGATAGAAGTCCGTGATTACGCATTATCATCAACCAACTTGAGCCTATATCCTGTGCTAATTGCTCACACTCGGCCTCATTATCTGTAACTCGATCGTAATCGTGATAGCACACCATTCCTAAAATTTCGTTTGCATGTTGCGATAATGGTAATAGTCCGTGCTTCATACACGAGACGGCAATACCCGCCCGAGTGTGACTATGCAATGCAACATTCACATCTGGACGAGCACGTAAAATGGAACTATGGATAGCGTGACCCGCATTATTAAACGGATAGTCTCCCGCCACAACATTTCCATCAAAATCTACCTTAATCAGGTTACTTGCGGTTATTTCGTGAAATAATAGGCCGTAGGGATTGATCAAATACTGGTCTGTAGTGCCCGGCACTCTGGCGCTTAAGTGCGTAAAAATTAGGTCTGTCCAACCGAATTGAACAAACAAACGATAACAAGCAGCAAGATCAACACGCAGTTCCCACTCTTCTGCAGAGATATTCTGTTTATTAATTTTTTCAATTTGAGCTGACACGTTTAATCTCCTCCATATATTTACCAGTAAGATTTCATACTTTCTAGTTTACAAATTTACCGAGTTCTAGTTACCTTGAAACATAGGTTTTCGTTTCTCGTTAAAGGCCAGGATTCCTTCCATTCTATCTTGGGTAGGAACCGTACGATTGTAAGCCTCTATTTCAAATGCTAAGCCATCGGATAAAGATAATTGTAAGCCTCGATGAATAGACTGTTTTGCTTGACGGACCGCTATCGGTGCATTCGAAGCAATTCTTGTTGCACATTGAAGGGTTTCTGCCAACAGCGTTTCTTTAGGAAACACTTCGTTAATTAATCCCCACTCCCGCGCGTGATTGGCAGAAAAAGGCGTTGCCGATAAGATAAGTTCTTTCGCTCTTCTTTCTCCAATAGCTCGCGATAGAGTTTGAGTACCCCCGGCCCCCGGTATTATACCAAGGGAAGTTTCAGTAAGCGCGAATCGTGCATGGTCCGCTGCGTAAGCAAAATCAACAGCCGCCACCATCTCACAGCCGCCTCCATAGGCGGCACCGTTTACCGCGGCAATAACCGGCAGTGGGCAGTTAATTATCGCCCGAGTCATTCGTTCATAAATTAAATGTTGTCGTGCCCAGGCATCATTAGTCATACCCTTTCGTTCTTTTAGGTCACCACCTGCACAAAACGCTCGCTCTCCTGCACCGGTAATAATAACAACTCGCATGTCGCCAGCATCAAGTGCCAAGTTTTCAAATAATTGATAAATCTCCCTAGCCATTTGTGTATTAAACGCATTGGAAGAATCCGGCCTGTTTAAGGTAACCTGCAGAACCATAGAATCCGGATGTGTCAGGAAAATTGTTTGGAAATCGTTTTCAGTCATATATTTATTACAGGAATCGTAATTCCTTTAGCCAATATTCGTTAATTATGCAGGGTAATGATAGCCTTTTCTTAGGCTACATGTAACATGCGTTTTCTAGACTACATGTAAAAATATTTCAAATTTGCGGACAGCGAAAAGCTTCTATTTTGTAAAAACTTCTATCACCCAACTGCGCCGCTCGTTAAAATCACAAAAAGATGAAAAACCTCAACCTTTTTATTCATTATGTTCACAACTAAAAATAATCCTAAAATCATCAGCGTTCGTTACTTAAGAAATAACGAAACAGCTCCGGTATATATGGCGTCAGTCGGCGGTGGAGAAATTGGTAATCATCAAGGAAACTATACAGATGTTGATGTGCAACTAAACGACGCACGCGCGTCATCAATTTGCTTTGATATTGATACAACCGGATTTGTTTTATGTAATCAGAGAACTAAAGTGACTAACTTCTATGATGACAAACAAATCTCACCAACTTATGAATCCGAATTATGTGAAAAACTTAGTTCTTTAACCGGTGCGAAACATGTCGAGATATTTGATCATACTCGTCGCTCATCAAATAATAATATTAGAGTTCGGCGATCCATTCGCGAACCCGCAAGCATAGTTCATAATGACTATACTGCAAACTCAGGCCTAACGCGATTAAAAGCAATATATGCGCAACGTGGAAACGATGTAGACGCCCTTCTACAAAAACGATTTGCAATCGTAAATATCTGGCGCTCTATATCCGGTGAGGTACGCAATCATCCAATGGCACTTTGCGATGCGCAAAGTGTTTTAGAAACGGACTTAGTACCGGTAACCAGACAGGCAGCGGATCGAACTGGCGAACTTCAACTTGCCCACTACAACGAGTTACATCAATGGTATTACTATCCAAAAATGACCGCGAATGAAATTCTGGTTTTTAAGACATATGATTCAGCAACCGATGGAACCACTCGATACACACTGCATACATCGTTTGATGAAGGAAACAGTCTTGATAGAGAAAGTATCGAAACACGATGTTTCGTTTTTTACTAGTTTTAGAATTGCTAAATTTTCAGTCGGCCTAGCAACTGAGTGATCGATAATTTTTACAAGCAACGATCCGCGCCCAGCGGATCGTTCTTTTAATAGGGATTAGGCAATAATTTCTTCCATTGCATTGAGAAACCGAAGAACTTCTTCACGCGAGTTATAGTGGCACATAGAAACACGTACACAAGTATCCATACTTAGCGGTGTAAGAATATTTCCAGAGAAATAATCATTTTTACGTACATGAGTTCGTACCCCCCGATCATTCAACTTCGCCACAACCTCGGCAGATGGAACTCCTTCAACTGCAAGAGAAACCAAACCTTCACGATGATCGTTATCATGCCCACCAATAACAAACACTTCAGACATCTTGCGCAAACCACGTTGCTCATCAATACCGTTAATCATGAGATCAACTAAATAAGCTTCCTGCGCGCGCATTGCTTGTGCAGCTGCAAGTAAACGGGTTCGTCGGTCGGTGGAGTCTGTAAAGTTTGTACCAAGCCAATCCAAATATTCTACTACGTCTGTCAATGCCGCAAATGCTCCAGTATCCCGAGTTCCGAGCTCCCAGAAGGTATCTGCCGTTCCATCCAATTTATCGTGCGGTAATGATTCCAAACGTGGAGAAACCCAAGCTGCACCATAATTGTGCCGAGAAAAAACCTTATAGGCGGCTACGGCAAAACCGTCAATTCGATAATCATCGACGCTCACCGCTCCATGGGCTGCATGCTGAATACCATCAACGATAATCAAGCAGTCCGGCGAGACTTCTCGAATAACATCAACACACGCTTTTACATCAACCCCCATTCCCGATACTGGACTCGTTTGTATTATCGTCGCAACGCGGGTATCCGCGGACACATACTGACGATAGTCTTCAGCTGTAACAGTCGCAGTTGCATTATTATGGGGAATACTAACGTAGGTTTTCCCCGCGACTGCGGACCAGCGTTTAGATGCACTGACCGTAGCTGGATGTTCAAGGGTACTTCCTAAAACTTCACCACCTTGAGGGGATCCCATGACCGCCGCTCGAACGAGCCGAAATAAAAGTTCCGTACCACTTTCGCCCATAAAAACCTGCCCTTCAGACGCCCCTAAAAAAGTCATCATGTCCTGACGAGCATTATTAATAACCCGCACAAGTTCATGCGACGCTAAGTTATCGCGTCCTTGGTTGTCTGGTATGCCTGCATAGAATGTGCTGGTTTCTACAACGGATTTTAGAGTAAGAGACCCGCCAGCATTTTCAAAAAATGCACGAGAACCCTGATATGGACATTCATCAATATGGGCGAATCTGTCACGAACAGCATTTAGTAATTCGGAGTTAAACATACCTGAACCGATTTGTTGGGTTTAAAAATGGGCTACCTTACATTAATTTTAGTTTTTTGTATCTTGAATATACAAAAGTAATTCATTTAGCTATTCTCCAAATTCACATTAATCTTGGTACGTGCATAATTCGCTTATACTTGTGCGAACACGCTCAACTAATTAGTTACAAACAACAGAAAATCTAAGTACGAATCAATGAATGCTCAAGAATCTCTAGAAAGACTTCAGGCAGGGAATCGTCGTTTTATTGCCAGCCAAAATGAACAACAAAATAGCGCAGCAGACAAACGCGCCACCTTAGTAACCCGACAAAAGCCATTTGCTATTATATTAGGATGTTCCGATTCCAGAGTGCCCGCAGAATTGGTGTTTGATCAAGGATTAGGTGATTTATTCGTAATCCGTGTTGCGGGAAATATCGTTGCACCATCACAGGTAGGCAGTATTGAATTTGCCGCTGAACGCTTTGGTAGTCGTTTAGTTGTTGTGCTTGGCCATAGTGGATGCGGAGCAATTTCTGCAACTATAGAGACGCTCCAACAACCCGATGTGGTTCAGTCACGTGGAATACGCTCCATAGTTGACCGCATCCGACCGTCGGTGGAAACATTGGTAGAAACCGGCATGAAAGGTGACGAACTCATTCACTATTCAGTTAGAGCAAATATTCGCGCGTCTGTAAATCATCTTAAACATGGCTCTGAGCTGCTTGAACAACTTATTTTGAAACAAGGGCTCATGGTTGTTGGTGCAGAGTACTCTCTAGAAACCGGCGAAGTTGATTTTTTTGATGGACTACTGAATTAGATTTCTCGACGTTCCAAATTACACGTAATATTAAAACCGCCCCTCTGTCGGTCATTTTGCTATCCGAGTTCACCACATATTCAGATATTCTCAATACTCAAAAATATCTCGATTTCCTTCGCTAAAAATGGTGCTTGTTCGATTAGGTAAAGACTGCTCAGAAGTTTTATATTTATGCTGTTCGCGCCGCCCGTGTATTTATCATCCTCGCCTAGAGAAACTAAACACTACTGTGTTGTCCACTGCTGTTACAGCGATTGATAGTCAGAATGGCTTTCCAGTTAGTTAACGCTTTAGCTTGATATAATACCTATCTGTATATTCAAAATCGGGACTTCGTTGCTTAATAAAGATCGACTTTATCTTTGAATTTCTATCAAATTTCAAAGTTCCAGTGCCGGATATGGCTGGGCAGCCCCCCCCCCCAGGGACAGATGCAACCTGAAAGACGAACTTACTTTCCGATGTTTTTTGGCCGGAAATTAGACCATCCTCACAGGAAACAGCAGAACCAGTAATAGCTATTACTGAATACTTACCCACTATATTCTGTTTATCGCTTACGGAGAGAACTAGCATCCCTTTTTTCTGACCTTGCATATCTCCAACCCAGACGCCGTCCAGATTTGACTTCGCTTTGTCCGTAGTCTTAGTGACGGGAGTTTCAATCTGTTGGCAGTATTGACTCTCCCTTGCTCGCGCCAGATTTATAAATGTGCCATTGGGAAAACTAGATGAGTAAGCTTGATAATCAGCGCAAGACTTACTAGCTGCGATTGATTGCCAGAATACAACCTCGCCATTTACGTCACCCTGATCGCTGTTATTCGAAACTTTGGGTTTAGTTGATGC
>CAJQKF010000045.1 GCA_905478855.1 uncultured Gammaproteobacteria bacterium | reverse complement strand
CCGCGAAGGCAAGGCCAGCGAGAGAAATAACATTAATAGATCGGCCGAGCATAGCCATCGCTACGAATGCACCAATTATGGATACTGGGATTGAAATTGAGATAATAAAAGTTGCCCGCCAGGATCTCAGAAAAAGCAACAACATCAGTGCTGCCAAAGATCCGCCAACCCAAATATTTTGCTGCACAAGATCTATTGCGGAGTCGATATAAACTGTTTCATCATATACCTGACGCAGTGTAAGTCCTTCGGATGGCACGCTGTCTTTATTTAATTCGTCTATTGCTGCTCGAATACCACGCATGGTCTCGATAACGTTTGCGCCGTTTCTGCGCTGGGCATTCAACGCAAGTGCCGGCTTGCCGAGTAAGCGAATTCTGGAACTGGGTTCTTTATAACCGAATTTAACCTCGGCGATATCGCCAACCGTTATCCGTCCTAATGAGGTTCCCTGGCGCTCGGACCGAACCAGAACATCTCGAATGATATCGGGATTGGTTAGGTTTCCTTCCGCTCTAACGGTGTAGCGTCTTTTGCCTTCGTCTATACTGCCGGCAGAGAGTGAAACATCTGCGTTACGTATAGCGCGTGTGAGTTCCGTGACACTTAGCCGATGCTTGGCCATTTCAAAAGGGTCAACGATGACTTGTAGTTCGGGTTCGCTGTTGCCAAAAATATTTACCCTGCCGACACCATCCACACGCTCCAAGCGTTCTTTAACAATATCTTCAACAAATGTTCCGAATTCGTGTATCGGTCTATCATCCTTATTTTTTGTAACAATAAACCAGGCAATAGCGTTATCTTCACTGCCTTTGGTGTCTAACGTGGGTTGACCCGCTTCATCCGGGTAGGTCGGTACTTGGTCGAGACGGTTTGATACAAGCAACAGGGCGCGTTCCATATTGATGCCGACAGCGAATTCTAGGGTAAGGATAGAACGCCCTAGTTGGGCTCTGCCCGACATGCTTTTTAATCCCTCTATGCCTGCTAGTTTCTCTTCTTGAGGATTAAGTATCTCTCGCTCAACCTCCGCCGGTGCGGCACCGGTCCATTGGGTGGTGATTTCTATAACTGGCCTGTCAACATCGGGTGCCAACTGCACGGGTATTGCTGTTAGTGCTATAAACCCAAACAAAATAATTAGCATAACCGCTGCAACAACGGCTATTGGTCGCTCGATTGACGTACTAATAAGTTTCAAAGGCTTTCCTTCTTAATTTTTACGGCTTGTTTGTCACGCATACGTTCATTGCCTCGAATAATTACCAGGTCACCGCTGTTCAACCCATTTTTAACTTCGAAACGGTTACCGTCAGACACACCTAGTTGAACCTCTGCTTGCTGTGCAATATCATCGGTTACCTTGAATACCACTGTTTTTCCTGCCTTATATACGATCGCATCTTTGTGAACGCTAAGGTAGGCTGTGGCCGGTCCTGAAGGAACTTCCAACGTAACACTTTGCCCTGGCATTACTGTCTCTGCAGACATATCTGTTATCGAAAAACGTGCCTGTAATGTCCTTGTTCTGTCATCTTCCAATGTTATTACGGTTCGTAACTTTACTCGGAACATAGCGTTATTGTGGGTTTTGCCGAGGATACTAGTATTTTCATCTACAGTATTAATAAGGGATGAAAATACGTTGGCATCAACTTCAATAAGTTGATCATTCACCAGGCTAAACAGAGCTTCGCCCTGTTGGACATAATCGCCAATTTGTTTGTGACGATGGGTGATTACCCCATCGTAAGGCGCGGCTATTGACGCGTAATTTAATTTTAGCTTGGCAATCTCTAATTCGATTTGTTTTTTCCGTTGAGAGATAACCGATTCTTCTACTCGGATAGTTTGGATACGCTGGTTTTGAACGGCATCGTCATACTGAGCTTTGCTCGCTGCGACAGAATTCTGTAACTTACGGAGCCGAACCGTATCTTGGCGCGCCAGTTCTAGTTGGGCGCGAGCGGTTCGGAGTGATGCGCCGGCAAAATCCAGTTCCGCTTCAGCCAATGCACTGTCGGTTGAAAGCAAGGCTGTATCAAGACTGGCTAGGATCTGGTCTTTGGTAACCCTATCTCCAAGTCGAACGGGAATATCGTTAATTGTCCCTGAGGTTCGAGCTGCTATATTGCCCTGTTGTGTGGACACGATGCGTCCAACTATTCGTGTGGTTTGCGCCGAATTTGTTAGCCGCACTTCGTCTATTTCAACGAGTGAAGCCTTAGGCTGGGCAAATACTAAAACAGGTTGAATCAGGGAGAACGCTAGAAGGAAGAATGAGCGTAGAATAATAGGGGTCATATTTTTGCCGGATAAGTTTACGTCGCTGTTCGTTGTTTAAGATTCAGACAAGGCCAACACGAGAAGGTACAATTTGCGTTAATTCTATTGTACGTAATGTCTCGGAAAAGTGTTTTTCTTTTTGCATTCTTACGACCTTTTAACCCTAGATTATCTTTACTCATAACTCATGCACAACGACACTAGTAATGAAAGCAGTTCACCTATAGTTGTTAGCCCGAGCGGTGAAGCAAATTGGTCAATGATCTGGCTGCACGGTCTTGGTGCAGATGGACACGATTTTGTGCCCATTGCATCGCAACTTGGAATTCTAGAAGAAACTGCCGTGCGTTTTGTATTTCCTCACGCACCCGTCAGACCAATTACGATTAATGGTGGAATGAGCATGCGCGGGTGGTATGACATTTTATCGATGGAACTCGATCGTAGAGAAGATCAGTCCGGTGTGCAGGAGTCAGTGGACTATATTCATGCACTAATAGAGTCTGAAATGCAGTATGTAGGTGCTGGCAACATTTTGTTAGCCGGATTTTCTCAAGGGGGAGCCATAGCGCTGCATGCAGGTCTGTCGTGTACTCACTCCCTTGCTGGAGTTGTTGCATTATCCACTTATGTACCACTCGCCGAAAAATATCCTCAACATATACACACTAAAAACGCTAAAACGCCTATTTTTATGGGGCACGGTACCCAAGATCCGGTCGTGCCGCTGAATAAAGGCCAGCAATCTTGTGAGTTGTTGCGTGCGGCTGGATGTGACGTTCACTGGAAACATTACCCCATGCCGCATTCGGTTAGTCCGCAAGAGATTCAGGACATCGCTTCATTTGTGCGTAATATTCTGAATCCAACATAGTCTTCCCCAATGTTCAAACAAGTTGGATATGGCATTCTAGTTACACCGCCTGAGGTTAGATAAATTTATGAATGCAGGTGAAGCTAAAACTAGTTGGACGGATTCCGTCAGGGCATTATTCCACCCTTGCATTATGGCTATGTTGTTCTTGGGTTTTTCTGCTGGACTGCCCATCTTATTAATATTTTCTTCATTGTCGCTATGGTTGCGAGAAGCGGGAGTGGAACGGGCAGCCGTCACGTTTTTTAGTTGGGCTGCGCTGGGCTATTCTTTTAAATTTGTTTGGGCGCCACTTGTCGATAGATTGCCGGTGCCTTTTTTAACTCGATTGCTGGGGCGCCGAAGAGCATGGATACTGGTTGCGCAATTGGCCATTATGGCGGCCATATGTGTTATGGCTTTTACGGATCCGGCACGTCTAGGGTCTTCATTGACTGTTATGGCGTTAGCAGCCGTTCTGCTTGGGTTTTCATCAGCGACCCAAGATATTGTGGTCGATGCCTACCGAATTGAATCGGCGAATACAGATCTGCAAGCATTAATGTCGGCGACGTACATTGCCGGGTATCGCATCGGAATGTTGGTTGCGGGCGCCGGTGCACTGTATTTGGCCAGCTACTTTGGTTCAGAAACAGATAGTTATCGTTATGAAGCCTGGAAATTTGCATATTTATCAATGGCATTGGTAATGCTGGTGGGTGTGATGACTACTTTGATTATTGATGAGCCGCGAACAGCGCTAGAAGATCGATATCAACACGATACCCGACAATACCTTCGATTTCTCGGGCTCTTTTTCGTCTGTGTTGTGATTTTTATTAGCGTATTTGCCGTGAGTTCCGGATCTGTTGCCAGTAGTAAACTAGAACTAACCCAAATGTTTGGGAATAAATTTTTATCTGGATTCCTCGTTGAGACTTTTCGAATGTTGAGTGCGTTATGTGTCACATCATGCGTCGCTTTTGGCATCGTGAAATTTGGATTGGTTGACAAAGAAATGGTGATGTCAGGGTATGTAGAACCCATTCGGGATTTTTTTAGCCGATATGGCGTGAAAACATCACTGCTGTTACTCGCATTAGTCGGCCTGTATAGGATTTCGGATATTGTGCTGGGTGTTATATCGAACGTATTTTATCAAGATGTTGGGTTTACGAAGACCGAGATTGCCACAACGGTAAAACTTTTTGGTTTGTGGATGACACTTCTCGGCGGATTTCTTGGAGGGATTTTATCTATTCAGTTCGGTGTCATGAGAATTCTATTTTTAGGTGCACTTTTAAGCATGCTGACGAACGTATTGTTTATTTTATTAGCCGAAATAGGTCCCGACTTGCGAGTGCTTTATGCGGTTATTTCTGCGGATAATTTATCCGGCGGAATAGCAGTAGGGGCGTTTATAGCATTCCTGTCAAGTTTAACTAATGTTAAATTCACCGCTATACAATACGCAATTTTCAGTTCTCTTATGACATTATTGCCAAAAATTTTTGGTGGCTATTCTGGAACAGTGGTGGATACAGTTGGATATTCCCAGTTCTTTTTGGGTACGGCGGTACTTGGAATACCTGTTTTAGGACTTGTTTGGATGGCAGCAAAGAAACTGGAGCTTACCGATAACGGACAAACCCAACCGTAGACTTTGGAGTTGTGACTAAGTTTGCGTTTGCTAAAGGGAGACTTTATTTCGAAACTGTTTTTGTTAAGGCGCCAATTTTAGTGCTGAAAAGTGATTATTTTGAGCTCGAAAAGCTTGTATTAATTGAAAACAATAACCATCTACAGCAGCGTCGTGTATAATCCGCGCGCGAAATAAATCCATCCAATACTTGTAAATTTCAAGAAAGGTTAGACTTACTTTGACGTTTTATTTTACTAAATACCAGTTACTTTTTTTCGCCGGGAGGCGTGTCTGATGCCCATTTATGAATATGGTTGCACCATCGATAGTTGCGGACATGAGTTAGAAGCGTTGCAGAAAATGGCGGATGAGCCATTACTGTATTGTCCAGCTTGTGGTGAGGCTTCGCTTAAGAAAAAAATTTCTGCCGCTGCATTCCGTTTGAAGGGAAGTGGGTGGTATGAAACTGATTTTAAAAATAGTGGCAAAAAAGACGACAAAAAATCGTCTGACACTAGCGCTGCTAGTACTGAGTCCAAGAAAGAAAGTGCAAGCACAAGTTCGGACTCGTCTTCGAAAGTTGCTGTGAAGAGCAGCAGTTCCGATACATCTTCCTAACGGTTTTGCTGTTGGTTTGATTCTTTAATCTCGGTCACCTTGGCTTGACTCCAAGTCGTATAGACCACAAATTCTGGATATTATTCAAATGCGCACACATCTTAGCGCCGACCTGAACGAATCACTTGTTGATCAACAAATTACCTTATGTGGATGGGTGCGCCGACGTCGCGATCACGGTGGTGTGATATTTATTGATTTACGCGATCGTGCGGGTGTTGCCCAGATAGTTATAGATCCTGATTTTGATGCACCTTTTCAAGTTGCCAATGCAGCTCGCAATGAATTTGTGTTACAAATTACAGGCACGGTTCGAAAACGCCCAGAAGGAACTGAGAACAAGGACTTGGCTACGGGGACGGTTGAGTTGTTGGCGTCTGAGATAGTGCAGTTGAATGGTGCGCGTCCATTGCCATTTCAAATCGATGATGAGGATGCTGGGGAAGCTGTTCGTCTTACCTATAGATATCTCGATTTACGTGGCAATCGTTTGCAACACACAATGAGACTGCGCCATAAGGTTACCAGCTTCATGCGTCGATTCCTTGAAACTAGAGACTTTATTGATATTGAAACCCCTGTGCTAACTCGTTCGACTCCCGAAGGTGCACGAGATTATTTGGTACCAAGCCGAACTCAACCGGGAAGTTTCTTTGCTCTACCCCAGTCACCCCAGTTGTTTAAGCAATTGCTTATGGTTTCAGGGTTTGAGCGCTACTATCAAATAGCCCGTTGTTTTCGTGACGAAGATTTGCGCGCTGATCGTCAGCCTGAGTTCACCCAGCTTGACGTGGAAATGTCGTTTGTTAATGAGGAAGACGTGACCGGACTGATGGAGCAAATGGTGCGCGAGCTATTTGCGGAGGTTATTGATGTCAAACTACCGGAAGAATTTCCACGTATGAGTTATGCAGAAGCTATGCGTCGATATGGCAGTGATCGCCCGGATTTACGTGTGCCGCTCGAACTTGTTGATCTTAAAGATATTATGGAAAATGTTGAATTCAAAGTGTTTTCAGCACCCGCCAAAGACCCGAAAGGACGAGTAGCGGTAATACGTCTACCGGGTGGAAATAAATTAAGTCGACAGCAAATCGACGGTTATACCGACTTCGTTAAACTATACGGTGCCAAAGGGCTTGCGTACGTAAAAGTTAACGACGCCTCGATTGGTCGCGATGGATTGCAATCACCTATCTTGAAATTTCTCCCCGATGATGTGGTAACTGCATTAATGGAGCGCACCGGTGCCCAAACCGGTGACTTATTATTTTTTGGTGCCGATAGCTCTAAAGTGGTAAATGATGCTCTTGGAGCTTTACGGGTGAAATTAGGGCAAGACCTTGATTTACTGGAAGGTGAATGGCGACCTGTATGGGTAGAGGCGTTTCCTTTGGTCGAATATGATGAGTCAGGAGCTCGCTGGCAGGCTATTCATCACCCGTTTACAGCACCTGTTGAGGAAGATCTGGGTAAATTGGAATCATCTCCAGGTGAGGTGATTTCTAGAGCATACGATATGGTGCTTAACGGTACGGAGTTAGGCGGCGGATCTATACGTATACATAAACCAGAAATACAGGCACGTGTGCTTAAACTTCTGGCCATCGGCGATGAAGAAGCAGAAGAAAAATTCGGATTTTTGTTAAAGGCGCTAGACTTTGGTGCCCCGCCGCATGGTGGGATCGCTTTTGGCTTGGATCGAATGGTTGCCATGATGAGCGGATGCGATTCTATTAGAGATGTTATTGCCTTTCCTAAAACCCAAAAAGCATCTTGCTTACTGACCAATGCACCAGGCGAAGTAGATACCAAACAGCTGCATGATTTAGGTATACGTCTGCGGCAGTCTGCGAATACCGTTGTCGAAACATCCGAGTAGGCGACCCGAATCGGTTTTGCTGGTGGTGCACACTCACTGCCAGCAAATTTTACTGTTACGGACAAAACGGGCGCGATTTTGGCAGTCAGTTACGGGCATGATGGAGTGGCATGAGTCGTCTCCGCTGGAGACAGCTCAGCGAGAACTGGTGGAAGAAACCGGGATTTCGGCAAGTGAGGTAGAATTAAGAGATACAGGTATATGGAGCCAATTTCCTCTGCCAGCAAGTATTCGTTCGCTTTACCCGGCGGGTACTACCTACAACCGAGAGTATTTGGTATCGTGTCGGATAGATTCGCCAGTTGGGGTTGAGTTATGTCGAAGTGAACACACAAATTCCTGCTGGGTATCTGGGGAAAATGCCATGATCATGGTTTGGTCATGGACGAACAGGCTTGGCATTCGTTACTTGATAAATGATTCTGTTTGCTCTGGCAGCGTTTCCGATTAAACTCAATTCTATTATTCTTTATTTTTTCTAGGAGATTTCATGGCTGGCCATAGTAAGTGGGCAAATATCAAATTCCGCAAGGCGGCGCAGGATTCCAAACGCGGAAAGCTTTTCACCAAACTTATACGAGAAATAACCGTTGCGGCTCGTTCTGGCGGTGGTGAAGTGGATTCCAACCCCCGTCTTCGAGCGGCAATAGATAAGTCTCTTGGGGCGAATATGACCCGCGATACTATCGAACGAGCGATTAGCAGAGGCACCGGTGATCTGGATGGAGTCAATTATGAAGAGATTCGCTACGAAGGTTATGGGCCTGGCGGAATAGCGTTCCTTGTTGAGTGTACCACCGATAATAAAAACAGAACGGTGAGTGAGGTGCGTCATGCATTTAATAAGCATGGCGGTAATTTAGGAACGGATGGATCGGTTGCCTATTTATTTAGCAAAACAGGGGTTTTTATTTTCTCATCCGATGTTGATGAGGAAAAAGTGATGGATGAGGCTATTGCTGCAGGCGCTGACGATGTAGAAAGTAACGACGACGGAAGTGTGGTTGTGTTTTCGTCTCCTGAATCGTTTGACGCTGTTCGCAGTGCTTTTGCGGATGCCGCTCTGGTTCCGGAAATGGCTGAAGTAATGCAACGCCCTGCCACTGAAACTGAGCTGGTCGGTGAGGATGCAGAAAAAACGATTAAACTGATCGATGTGCTCGAAGAGTTAGATGATGTGCAGGAAGTGTATACAAATGCCACTTTTCCAGACGAAGAATAGATAAGTCTTATGCGAGTTTTGGGTATTGATCCTGGCTCCCGAGTAATGGGTTTAGGTGTGGTTGATACCGATGGCGAGAAAATGCGCAGCATTTATAGCGATAGCGTTAAGTTAGGAGGAGGAGAATTGTCGGGTCGTTTGGGGAAGATTTTCGAGGCGGTGTCCATTGTTATTAAGAAATACGATCCGGACTCGATAGCCATTGAACAGGTTTTTATGGCAAAAAATGCTAAATCAGCGTTAACCCTAGGCCACGCACGTGGAGCCGCGATTTGTGCAGCAGTTATGTGTTCAATGAATGTTTCCGAGTATGCCGCACGGGAAATAAAGCAAGCTGTTGTTGGCAGCGGCGGTGCTACCAAGGAACAGGTGCAGCATATGGTAAGAATATTGCTTGGTTTAACGACAGCGCCCCTTCCTGATTCCGCAGACGCCCTCGCATGTGCAATATGTCATATAAACACAAGTCTTGTTGCCCGACGGGTTAATCTTCATGGAGTCGCGCAATGATTGGTTTTCTGGATGGTGTGATTGCTTTAAAACAACCACCAATGATCTTACTTAATGTTAACGGTATTGGCTACGAAGTTGAATCGCCAATGACGGTGTTTTACGATTTGCCGGCGGTGGGTGAGAAAATTTTACTTCATACCC
>CAJQKF010000044.1 GCA_905478855.1 uncultured Gammaproteobacteria bacterium | reverse complement strand
TTCCATATGCTGGGACATAGTTACCGCTTCACCTAGATACTCTTCTGCACCTCGTCGTGCAAACAGGTCGAGTAAAAAAGGAATAATTTCTGCGTTAGAGGGTTGTTTTGTTGACATGATCATAATTGCCGTGGTGATGATGGTTTGAACCGGGGATTAGCTATCAATATTATGTCCCAATTATTTTCATTAAAATACTAGGGAAGACAAGTTTTCTATATTTTTTCTTCACCTTAATTTTGCTAAGGGCATTCCAATAATGCAAAAGTTTTTCGTCAGTGTCGGAATTGCTCGTCTATTTGCTAGTAACCATTCCAAGTTGTAAGTTAAGGTGTTTTAGTTAAGATGAAAATGATATTTTCTAAGCGTATAAATATAGTTTTTTTTGGAGAACGTGGATGTCAGGTGAAAGTTATAGGGTCCTGCATAATGAGTTGATCAAATTGTCGGACGGGCGCCGCCTAACGGCTAAGATCTGGCTTCCGAATAATGCAGAAAATCAGCCAGTTCCGGCTATTTTGGAGTATTTGCCCTATCGAAAACGTGATGGAACGGCTCCGCGCGACGATAGTAATTATCCGCTATTCGCGCGAGCGGGATATGCGGGGGTTCGTGTTGATATCTCCGGTACAGGGGAGTCTGATGGCGACTTTGATGATGAGTACTCACAGCGCGAACTACTTGATGGTGTAGAGGTAATCGCCTGGATTATTAGACAACCATGGTGCTCGGGTAGCGTGGGAATGATGGGTATATCCTGGGGCGGCTTTAACAGCTTACAAATAGCCGCATTACGACCAGAAGGGCTCAAAGCGATCATTAGTATTGGAAGTACTGTTGATCGTTATAATGATGATATTCACTACAAGAACGGCTGCCATCTCTATTCCAATTTTTTATGGTCTTCAACTATGTTGTGTTATGCATCGAGGCCACCCGACCCTGAGCTTGTTGGGGAAGATTGGCGCCATATGTGGTTGCACAGACTCAAGACTCAACCATTTCCTCTGGAAACCTGGCTGGAACATCAACGACGAGATAAGTATTGGAAACACGGTTCAATCTGTGAAGACTACTCGGCTATTCAAATCCCGTCACTTGTTATTAGCGGGTGGTCAGACGGATACAAAAATGCTCCATCGGCAATGGCAGCCCATGGCCAGGGACAAGTCGCTGCAATTAATGGCCCTTGGATACATAAATACCCACACTTTGCCTGGCCGAAACCAAGAATGGACTTCCACTCAGAAGCTATCAAGTGGTGGGACCGATGGTTAAAAGGTGTCGAAAATGATGCAGAAAATACCCCTGCCTACCGAGCATATATTTCCGAGAATGTAAGACCCGGCGGTTGTCGGGACTATGAAGAGGGCCATTGGGTTGCAGAGTCTTGTTGGCCGTCGACGACAACCGATTGGTGTAGACACTATCTGGCGCCGGGCGCTCAATTGCAGGAAGAACCGTCACATGAAGAAATTTTGCCGTTTAGTTCACCTCAGGATTGCGGTATCGCCTGTGGAGAGATATTTACTCTAAAGCCCGATTCTGAGTTGCCAGGCGATCAACGTGTCGATGATGCCGTTTCTTGTTCGTTTGAAACCGGAATCTTGAGTGATCCACTAACGATACTCGGTCGACCTAAGATCACCCTAAATTTGAGTATTGATAAACCACTGGGCAACGTGATTGTTCGGCTCATAGATGTCCATCCGGATGGAGTCGCTCATCGGGTAAGCTGGGGCGCACTGAATCTAAGTCATCGTAATGGCAACGAAAAACCCGTTGCAATGGTTCCCGGAAAAGTGGAGAGGGTGACTATTGAACTTGATGAGTGTGGCTATCGCTTCTTATCAGGTAATCGACTAAGAGTATCAATATCGACTGCCTATTGGCCAATGATTATGCCACCACCTGAGTCTGTTACAGCGAAACTCCACGTGGGTTCTGACACATTCATAGATTTACCGATAAGAACTAGTGCGGAGAAAATTAACGTACCAGAACCACTTGATCTAGACCCATTGCCCGATTATCTATGCCATAGCAAGCCGGATCACTGCCGCACAGTCGAAAAGGACTTACAGAACAATCTTACTCACTACAAGGTTTTTGATGATACGGGGCATTATGAAGTACCGGATTGTGGCATTTGCACCCGACATACGCATGATGAATGTTGGACAATTTCGCCCAGCGATCCTTTAACTTCTAGCGCAAAGAGTACATACATTTGTTATATGTCGCGGGGTGAGTGGAGTATAAAAACAGTTTCGCAAAGTAGTTTTCATTGCGATCCTGTCAACTACTACATCAAAGCCAGTGTTAGAGCCTATGATGGGGAGACTCTATTAAACGAGCGTCACTGGAAGAAAACAATTGCTAGGGACCACACCTAAGATATGCATATTTACTAAAGTCCAGATGTCGGTCTTCGAATAATTATCGATAAGGATGTGAAAGTTCTGATGATCTGATGATCTGATGATCAATAGCCTATACGCAGGCAGTACAAATACATTAAAATTCGCGCCCTCGATTATACAGTTTGAAACTCATGACAGTACGTACTCGTTTTGCCCCAAGTCCTACAGGATATCTACATATTGGAGGTGTTCGCACCGCGCTATTTTGTTGGCTATTTGCGAAACGCCATAAGGGCACTTTTGTGCTTCGTATCGAAGACACTGACAGAGAGCGATCCACGCCAGAATCCATTGATGCAATTTTAGAAGGTTTAAAATGGATGGAGCTTACGCCTGACGAAGGGCCTTTTTATCAAACTGATCGTATGGATCGATATGGCGAAGCGATCAAAGAACTGCTTGATAAAGGCATGGCCTATCATTGCTACTGCAGTAAAGACGAACTGGAGCAAGAACGGGAAGCCCAGCGAAGTCGTGGGGAAAAACCTCGATACTCACGAAAGTGTCGTCACAATGCGCAAATAAAGCCAGATGTGGAGCCAGTTGTTCGATTTAAGAACCCTATAGACGGCGCAGTTATTTGGGACGATGCGGTAAAGGGACGTATTGTTATTGGTAATTCCGAGTTGGATGACTTAATTATTTGCCGGCCGGATGGCACACCAACATATAATTTTTGTGTTGTAGTAGATGACCTGGATATGGAAATTACCCATGTTGTACGCGGTGACGATCACGTTAATAATACTCCTCGGCAGATTAATATTTTGCGAGCATTGGGAGGTGAGTGTCCTGTCTATGCGCATGTTCCGATGATTCTTGGAGCAGATGGACAACGCCTATCTAAACGCCACGGGGCGGTAAGTGTTCTTGAATATCGAAATCTGGGTATTCTTCCACAGGCCATGCGTAATTATTTAGTTCGATTGGGCTGGTCACACGGAGACCAGGAGATTTTTAGCTACGAGGAGCTATGCTCGTTATTTAGTCTAGATGGAGTTAATCGGGCACCTGCAGCTTTTGACCCTGAAAAACTAATGTGGCTAAATCAGCAATACATCATGCAAGCGGATGCACGTTTTCTTGGTGAACTCCTTGGTGAACAACTTGTCCTTCGCGGCGTTAATTTGGCGGATGGCCCGCCTACTGAAAAGGTTGCGGATGTATTACGTGAAAGAGCACGAAACATTGTAGACATGGCAGACAAAAGTGAGTATTTTTATCGAGACTTCGACGAGTATGATGAAAATGCGGCTAAGAAAAATCTGCGTCCGGTAGCTTCCCAGCTACTTACTGATGCGCGTCAACAGCTGAGTGAGTTATCAGAATGGTCTTGCGAAAAAATAAATTCAGTAATTGAGTCAATTTTGCTACAACATGATGTAAAATTGGGTAAACTCGCTCAACCGATTCGTGTTGCTATTTCAGGCACGGCGGCAACACCTGCAATCGATGTTACATTGGAATTGATTGGGAAAGAACGAGTAGTACAGAGGTTAGACCACGCTATTAAATTTATTTTAGATAGAGTGGCGAAAAGCACTTGACCTTGGAAGTCGTAATCTTTACAGTACGCGACCTCTCGGGGCCATAGCTCAGCTGGGAGAGCGCAACACTGGCAGTGTTGAGGTCGGCGGTTCGATCCCGCCTGGCTCCACCAGTACCTCGTTTGACGATATTTAGTCCCCATCGTCTAGTTGGCCTAGGACACCGCCCTTTCACGGCGGCAACAGGGGTTCGAATCCCCTTGGGGACGCCAAGCATAAAAACACCCGCCTTTTGGCGGGTTTTTTTATGCTTGATGTATTTATAGTTATGAGAAGCCGTTGGGTTCGAAAAATTCGCTCCAAGCGAATTTTCACGTCGAGCCCTGCGAGAGCGCTGTGAGAGAGCGCTGCGACACCCAAAAGATAGAATACCTAATCGAGCAGATTTTTAACAAGTTTTCTTTAGGAGAATCGGTTATAAATTTGGCTGATGAGTATAGTTAACGACGGTTTATCGGCTAATTTCGGTATGAGTTGTTCGCTAATCAGTGAATAAAGCATGGGAATCTAACAGGGTTGGTTTCCCTGCAATACTCCCTACGGGTTTTGATGAAAAATGCAATTCACATTATCTATTTCAACTAATGGCTGTCCCAGTATCTTGTATCTTCGCAATTGATATGTCCTGATATTCCGATATTCCCTATGGTTGATACCATCAAATAATGGATCAGCGAGCCATGATTAAATAACAAACATTACAACAAAGGAGGTGCGAAAATCTGATACCCTATGCCTGACATCAAACAGGCAACCAAAGCGTAAAGTCTCTCTTAATTTTAAGCCCAAACTGTCCCAAATGTTTTGACGACGTACTATAGCGAGAGAATCATGAAAAATGACGTGCCGGTGGCTGTGCATTATCTGAATGTTTTCGGATACTTAATGGGTGCTGTGTATCCACCAACATGGACGGGAGGCCCCTTGATTCGTAAAGACGACCCACAGGTATTAAAATCTGGCATGGTTTTTTTTCATGCATATGTTAATGGTCAATCGCGAAAAGAAACTTATGATGGCACTGGGAGAACAAGCAATCGTACCTGAACCAGGCTGCGAAATCATTACTCATGCACCGAGATAGCTTCCGCATAACTAACGACCATAAAAAGTTAACGATAGTTTTCAAATAACAAAGAATGATCGATATAAAAAAGAAAGGTGCTATTTTACATGACTACATGGCCGTCAAAGAAGGCGGTGCACAAGTTGCTTGCCAACTCGCATCGTTGCTTGATTGGAAACTCATAACCAGTTTGGTCAGCAAAGAGATGAATCCCAAAGATGATTGGCAAAACCTTACTCTAGACACACTAGGAAGAGATCCGCGTACACGATACTTAAGACCTCTTGTAACACTTAACCGATGGCGTCGGTTTAAGTCGAACTACGAAACCCTGCTGTATAGCGGTAATTACTGTTCACTTGCGGCACCAAATCATCCAAACACAAGAAATATATTCTACTGCCATTCTCCTAGTAGATTCTTATTTGACCAATATGAGCACTTTTTAACTGAAGTCCCAACTATTTATCGCCCTATTTATCATCGATTTCTCGAAAAATATCGGAAGCAATATATTGATTCTATCAATTCTATGGATACTATCTTAGTAAATTCCCTTGCAGTACAAAGAAGAGTCTCGAACTTTTTGGGAAAGCCCTCCACTATTATTTATCCGCCCTGTGATGTGGATTCATTTAGCTATGCTGACGATGAAGGTTATTATTTATCCACTGCTCGCCTAGACTCACTAAAAAGAATCGATTTAGTAATTAATGCATTTAAAATGATGCCGGAAAAACGACTAATTATTGCGTCAGATGGTAATGAGAGGAAAAACTTAGAGCATTTAGCGAGCGGATCAAATAACATTACCTTCGTTGGAATGATTTCAGACGACAAACTTAAAAATTTAATTTCGAAATGCATTGCGACCATTTACATCCCAATTTCGGAAGACTTTGGAATTTCTCCAGTTGAATCGATGGCAGCTGGAAAACCTGTAATCGGAGCTGCTGAAGGTGGCTTATTAGAAACAGTCGTCCATAATGAGACTGGCTTTTTATTACCACCAACGTTTATAGCCGAGCAAATATGTGATGCCGTAAATATTCTAACCCGCGAAGCCTCAAAATCCATGCGAGAAGCCTGCTATTTACGTTCAAAAAAATTTGACGTAAAAACATTTTTCGCGCAGATTAATGATATTTTAAACACGTAAATTTCAATATTCCTAGCACTAAGTTTACAATCAAAAGGCGAATTCAACTCGTAAGTGCAACTCATGAAGAAAGTGAGAGGATAAGCTGAGATAATAATCGCTTTTCCTCTCGCCAAAGATGAGAAGCAACATGAATCACTATACCCAACTTACCCAAGA
>CAJQKF010000043.1 GCA_905478855.1 uncultured Gammaproteobacteria bacterium | reverse complement strand
CGCATTCACAAGCTCAGCTAAATAAGGTGGCAAGACGACTTAACGAAAGACCCCGAAAAACGTTAGAATATGAAACACCTGCCGAGCGGTTTAATTCATGTGTTGCGTTGATCGGTTGAGTTCGCAGCATGTTTTGGTCGATTGTGAGACAGAGCGTAGCAGTACAATCCGTAATCCTCTCATCGAAGTAATTTCGATTAATTTTGATTCAATAAATAATAACCCTATGACATTTAAAATTGGTGTAGACACAGGTGGAACATATACTGATGCCGTTTTATACAGCGACATTGATGGTGTAATTGCGACGGCAAAGTCCTTAACCACACCCCATGATTTATCACTAGGTATCGGTGGAGCCTTATCTCAGCTTCCGTTGAGCGCGCATGCGCCGATTGAAATAGTCTCGGTATCTACGACGTTGGCAACTAATGCTGTTGTTGAAGAACGTGGCGCGCCTATTTGTACCTTGTTACCCGGTTATTCGGCAGCTCAGGTTAACAAAAGTGGGTTATCTGAGGTGCTAAGAAACGATCCTGTGATTTTACTAAAGGGTGGGCACAATGCTGGTGGTTTCGAGCTTTGTCAGCTGGACGCAGAGGGAGCCGAGCGGGCTATTCGTAAACATGCCAACGAAGTATCTGCGTTTGCGATATCGTCAATGTTCGGGGTGCGAAACCCGGCTCATGAATTGGCGTTGAAAGCACTAGTTAAATCGATATGTGATAAACCTATAACCTGTGGGCATGAATTATCGGCCAGTCTAAATGCTCCTCGTCGTGCACTTACTGCCGCCCTGAATGCTCGACTTACACCGTTTATTAAGAGTTTAGTAGATGCGGTTCTTGACCGTCTGGATGCACTAAAGATTGATGCACCGTTAATGATGGTAAAGGGTGATGGCTCGTTAGTAAGTGTTGATACTGTACTTGAGCGTCCGGTGGATACTGTACTTTCCGGGCCAGCGGCCAGTGTTGTAGGAGCATGTTTCTTAAGTGGCCAACAAGATGCTTTGGTGGCCGATATGGGGGGTACTACCACCGATATCGCAATAATTACTAACGGTATTCCGGAAACCCGAGTGGATGGTGCTCTAGTTGGAGATTGGCACCCCATGGTCGAGACACTTAGTGTTTATTCAATTGGCTTAGGAGGAGACAGCGAAATTCGGTTTTCAGGCGGCGAAGGTATAGGTATTGGTCCAAGACGAGTTGTTCCTACATGTCTGCTTGCTGATCAATATCCCGATGTTATGCCAGTACTTCTTGCCCAGGAAAAGATGGGCTCCTCTCCCCGTTTATTGCGGTTTGCGATAAAATTATATAATGATCCGGTAGTAGTGAATTCACTTGAAGGACTGGAATTGGATGTATGGAAGCAGCTTGATTCCGGAAAACCGATTGTGGTAGAGGATTTATCGGCAGGAAGCTCAGCGGCGGCTCGCGCATTAGCGCGTTTGGTGCGGAAGGGACTTGCCATTTATAGTGGTTTTACTCCTACCGATGCCGCTCATGTGCTAGGCACATCCTCTCACTGGAATCGTGATGCTGCGGTTATTGCAGCGCGCATTTGGGCTCGGCAAATGCGTCATAGATATGGTTTTGGAAAGTGGCAAGACGGTGATGAGAATGGCCCGGCTGAAACTGTGATGCAACGCATGAACGAGTTGATTTGTGAGGCACTGGTGCGCACAGGTGTTCGTGAGTTAGATGGTAAACAGAAGGCACCAGCCGATGAATTAGTGCGGTTTCTTTCAAACGTACTTGGATATGAAGGTAACAAAATATTTTCCGTATCGTTTAACGATAAATATCCACTTATTGCGGTAGGCGCTCCGGCGCAAGTGTTCTTCCCGGAGGCCGCGATTAAGCTATCCATGGAATTGAATGTACCTGAAAATGCGGGTGTGGCCGGAGCGGTAGGATCGGTTGCGAGTAAAGTAGTACAACGCTCCCGTCTAACCGTAACACAGCCTTCTCAAGGAATTTTTCGTGTGTATACAACTGATGGACCAAAAGACTTTGGTGTGCTAAGCGATGCTTTAGGGCATGCAGAAAAATTAGCTCGGGAAAATGCAGAAGTGTTAGCTCACAGGGCAGGAGCGCAATCATGTGAAGTATTTGTGGAAACTTATCAGAACAAGGTTGACCACGATATCGATGGATCCGTGTTTTTTGAAGCAACAGTATGTGCAACGGCTACCGGTGTGCCTGGTTCAGGGGTATAAAGGTAACGTGAAACGTGAATTTATGTCCCCTGTTAGTTTCCCATTGTGGTTGCGTTCTTCTACTGTTGCCATATGTTTGGAATCGAATGTACAAATAGTCGATGAACGTGTTCCATAGTTTTCTCCATTAATAAAACGGGCGGACAACTGTCTTTCTAAAAAAAGTGGAACACCCGTGTCTGGAAGTTCGTTGTCAGCGTAGATGGACTCATCATACAAACACTCGAAGAGTAATTCTGTATTGGCTCCATATTTTTTTAGGACGTCGCTAAAGGCTTTTTTCCCGTCGACTGCCTTTGGCCATGGTGTATCCAGAGAAGCATTACTGAGTGCGTATAATCCAGGATTCAAAATATTGACAGTGGTGGATCGTTGATTGATGAAGCACAGTTGATCTTCATTTCCGAACAATAAGTTAAATGGCTTATAGTCGTTCTTTTGGGTCAGCAGTTGTTCTGCAAAATTTCCTACAGTCGCTGAAGACTTTAGGAACAGAGTGACTAAATCCCCTCGTGTTCTGTTGCCTAACTCGAAATGGTTCTTGCTTCTAATATTGGTAACAATAGCAAATCGACCATTCTGGTTGATACCAAACCAAGTGCCACCGGCTTCAATATCCTTCCCGGCATAGATAGGTTCGGGTGTTGGCCATTTATGCAAAGCACGTGTTGGTCTTGCATAATTTTCGTCTCTATTGGCTGCAATTATAAGTGGCATGGTATTAAGACTTTTCCATGCCACTAGAACGAAACACATACTGTAGATCGACTAGAACTGTTCGGTGACTTTATCCAGAGTTTCACTATTAATAACAGCGGAATACTGGGGTGGTGTCTCGCTACGACGGAATGTTTTCTTTACGATGCCCTCAAGATTCGCTCGTTTTTCCCGGGGTAATTCGCCTTTTCCTATTCCCCCGCCAAATTCAATAATTTGACTTAATCCTGACTCTACTGCATTAACTAGGTTTTGGTTCCATAGAACCGGATGAAATAGTTGGAAAAATAGTCTAGTCCGAATACCATCTGCAGTATCATCATGAAATTGTCCTGTATAGTTTGAAAGCGCTTTAGTCTTTGGAGCGGAAATATTTGCTTGATCTAAGTGTTGGCGAAACTCGGAAGCGGCAGCAACCATGTAGTATGTGTGAAATGCGCCTTCAGTTTTAAGTCGGGCTGTTTTACGTCGTGGATTTTCTTCTGCAAAGTTTGCTGCGAGATTGTCTAGGTCTGTGCTGCTGCCACCGACCACAGTTTGATCGGGCATATTGCAGGCTGCGATTGCGCAGTAAAACCGGTCTGACCACTTCTGTGCTGTTTCAATATCGACTGGTAGAGCTTCCATTTCACCTTGCCCATGCTTGCTCATAAGTTCTCCACGAGTTGCGACCAGGTTCAAGGCGTCATCAAAACTAATCGATTCGGCCGCAACCAAAGCGCTGTATTCGCCGAGGCTGTGTCCAGCGACACCGCCAGGCTGAAGGGGTTGACCAACACGAGACTCTAATGCTCGCAGACACGCAATAGAATGCGTTAACAGAACTGGTTGAGTGTAGCGCGTAAAATTAATACAACTATCCGGGTCTTCAAATGCGAGTTTTGCCATGTCGTAGCCTAGAACATCGCTCGCATTTTCGTATACAGTGCGAACAACAGACTCGCTGGCGAATAAATCGCTACCGATCCCTGGATATTGGGATCCCTGACCTGGAAATAAAAATAGATGGTTTTCAAGAATATGCGGCATTGTGTTGTCCTTATATTAAATAGCCGTATTGTATAGAACACCGGTTCACTTTGACGAATTTATACAGGAAAAATCTACCATGGGTAAAAAATACGACAGCATTACTGATGACCATAGATCTTTTATCGAAGCGCAAAAAATATATTTTTGTGCGACTGCCGCTGCAGAGGGGCGAGTTAATCTTTCGCCCAAGGGAAGCGATACTTTACGTGTAGTCAGTCCAACTAAAGTTATCTGGTTAAATTTGACTGGTAGCGGTAATGAAACTGCGGCACACCTTTTGGATGCCCCCCGCATGACACGCATGTTTTGCGCATACGAAGGTTCTCCAAAAATTTTGCGTCTATACGGTTCAGCTACAGCGGTTTACCCACAAGACGAAAGGTGGGAAAACCTTTATGAAAATTTTGAGTCACGCATTGGAGCTAGGCAAATCTACGAATTGGACGTTGATCTGGTGCAAACATCTTGTGGATTTGGAATACCTTACTATGACTACGCCGGTGATAGAGATAAATTACGCGAGTGGGAATCGAATCATGGAGAAAACGGAATAGAGGAATACTGGCACACGCGCAATGCCACTAGTCTTGATGCTCGTCCCACCCGGACGGAACGTAACAACTAATTTAGCCGAATAGATCCGGTATCTGTTGTTTGTAGACTGCAGAATAACCAGAAAAGGCGCTTAGTTACTAAGGAAACAGGTTGTTATTGTTTTGTGGTGACTATTTGGAAGACTGCATCGGTTATGTCGAATCCTTTTGGCCGAGTTTTCATATCCCGGGAAATTTGAATCTTCAATGTATGGCTATCGACGAATTGGGCAATCATAGGTATTCTATTTCGTTCCTCTGAATCTATAATGATTATGACATCGATAGCCATTGGGTACTTTGCCGCATTACGGGACCATTGCACGCTACCGTTTGTCAAATTTTGCGTGCTTAATGGTGGAAGGCCCTCAAAATGAATTTCGGCACTATTGTCTTCACCAAATACGAATGTAGCTTTTTCGCCATCGGAATCAACGCCCGACCATTCTCCAATAATGGTTATGTCTGCCTGAGAAAGATACGAAAAGCAAAAAAATAAAGTAACCGCCAAAAAAACTGACAATAACCTGTTGGTTGTGATATTCGGATGAGTTTTATTCATATAAACCTTCACAAGGAATTTGATATTAATTTCGCATCATGGAGTGAAATCGCTTTAGCCACGGCATAAGCCATTGTGGTGCATGTTTTTGTTTCCAAACGCCGGCACTTCGTTTTATAGTTTCGTTCCATCCTGGGTAGGGAACGATAAGTGACAGTAAGCCATTAAGACCGATTTTGTTTTTCATCGCAAGTGTGACTAAACCAATAATTTCACCGGCCGATGGGCTGACGATAGTTGTTCCGATGATTTTATCGGAACCGGGACGGGTGAGGATTTTAATGAAACCTTGGGTTCTTTGCTCCGCAATCGCACGATCGAGATCGTTGAGAGGGAATTTGGTGAGCTCATATTCAATCTTCTTCTTTGTCGCTTCGATCTCGTTTAGTCCAATATGAGCCACTTCGGGGTGAGTATAGGTTGTCCACGGCAAATAGGTATAGTTCACTTTAAACTTCTTAAACATGCCAAAAAGTGCATTTACCGAAGCGTGCCAAGCTTGATGTGATGCTGCGTGGGTAAACTGATAGGGTCCTGCAACATCACCACAAGCTAGAATATGCTTAAAATTGGTCTGTAGGAAACCATTAACGGCAAGTGACTGATTCGGATTAATACATACACCCAATTCTTCAAGTCCAAATCCACTGGTTCGCGGCTTTCTGCCGGTGGCCACAAGTAATTGGTCGAATTCCACATCAAATGGGCCATCGTTCTTAGAGCAGGTGACACGGTTGTTTACTACCGATTCGGCTCTAGACGATAGGTGTAATGTTATCCCTTCATTAAGGAAGCGATGTTCGATGACATCAGAGACGTCTGGATCTTCATTTATCATCAGACGCTCTTGCATCTCAACAATGTGTACTTCGCTGCCCAAGCGTGAAAATGCTTGAGCCAGCTCACACCCGATGGGGCCACCGCCAAGAATACAAAGTCGTTTGGGTAGTTCCGCTAGGTTCCATATCGTATCTGAGGTTAGGTAGTTAATACCATCCAACCCAGCTAATGGTGGGATTGCTGGTCCCGCCCCTGTCGCTATTATAATGCTTCGAGCGGTGAGGTTCTGATCGTTAACACTAACAGTCCAAGGACCCGTCAGTCGGGCGTGGCCGGCAATACATTGAACCCCAAGCTTACGGTAACGTTCCATTGAATCATTTGGAGCGATAGTGCTTATTGCTGTTTTAACATGCGCCATAACCTCCCTAAAATTTATCCGTACTGAGTCACAATGCACGCCATATTTCTGGCTATCCCGTGTTATGTGCGCAGCGTTTGCTGCTGCAATAAGTGCTTTGGATGGAATACAACCAGAATTGAGGCAATCGCCGCCCATTTCATCTGATTCAATAAGAATTACTTTGGCCTTTACGGTAGCGGCAATGTATGCGCTTATTAAGCCGGCAGAGCCAGCTCCGATGACAATAAGGTTTGCATCAAACTTTGAAGGTCGTTTAGTCGTCATTGCGTTTTAGTCTTGTTAGCAAAAATCGAGCTGCCCACGGTAAACAGGCAATAAGCATGAATGCAGCCAATATTCCGGGAGAAACTATATCTTTCACTGTTGTTATCTTCGAAAGTTCTGTTCCGGCAAAGACATATACTACGGTAGCCGGCAACATACCAATTTGGCTGATAAAGAAGAAATCTCGTATTCGAATATTGGTTAAAGCCATTAATACATTTACCAGAAAGAAAGGAACCACCGGCACGAGTCTTAGGGAGAATAGGTAAAAGGGCCCAGATGTTTCAAAACCATTAGATACCTTATTCCATGTGCTGATAAATCTATTTTGTACAAATTGTCTGCACGTTGTGCGTACTACTAGGAACGCCAGTGTGGCCCCAAACGTTGATGCGATTGATACCAGAAGTGTTCCCCACATCACGCCAAATAGGGCGCCACCGGCAAGTGTTAATATCACGGCGCCCGGAATACTAGCGGCAGTTACACATATGTAAATGACGACATAAATAAGCGCACTCAATATCGGACTTTCAACAACTAGCAGGCTTAGTGAATGCTTTGCATCTTTTAAACCTGCTAGTGTTAAGCGATCGCTCATCTCCGGAAATAAAAGAACGACAACTACGCACAGAAGAACGATGACAGCACTAATAAAAACTTTTTTCATAGGTAGTTTTTTACCGGCATATGGCGATGGTTCGTGTATGTTTCGATAAGGTTTTCCATGCTACTAGAAAGATAGTTCGAAACGAGATTTAACCATTGATTCTATATGGTATCGGGTTGTTAGTAGCGTTTTATGAGAGTATTTCGGCAGTTACGCATCAAAAACGTTCCATTTTTCTGAAAAAATGTCTTCAAGCAGTTGCAAGATCAGTAGATCCATGACTGGCCTATTCCTCGAAAAATATGTTACCTTGTCGGCAAATGAAGTAAGTACGAAAATGTAAAATGAGATTTCAAATAATTGTAATTATCATCTGAAGCGATTCGGTTTTAATATCGATCGATTGTCCTGCCGGAGAGAGCCATGTCAAAGAACAATATCGCCTTAATTGTGAGTGTAATAATTGCAATTGTTGGTTGGGTAAAATATTTTCAGAATAGCGAGCAAGTAGCCAGCGTTGCCGAGGAACTAACTCAGCAAACCAAAATAAGTGCGGAAGCAGAGCAACGGCGATTGGAGTTGAAAGGTGTTGTGGATGGATTGCAAGAAGAACTGTCTAGGTATAAGGATGCTGTTATTCAAAAGGATTTAAACAAGCAGGCATTGGAAACTATCGTTGAAAAAACTAAAATTGATCTTGAAACTGTATCTGCTCGCACCGTCGAAGTAGAAAGTACCATACAAAACTTGCGAAATGAATTAGCAGCAGCACTTGAGCGGGAATCGCGCGCAGGTTCTTCTGAGTCCCAAAAAGCAGCTGAATTACAGGCCCGTATTGAACAACTCATTGAAGAAAATCTAGGGTTGGCTGAAAGTCTAGCGACGTCCTATAAAGATATTGAAAAACTAACCTACAGTTTGTCGGAATCTGGCGACACGCTAAATACTTTACAAGATGGTTTTACTATATTGCAAAGCGATCATGACAACTTGAAGGCAGAATTGGTAAGCGAACGTTCAAGTCGCGCCGCATTGCAAAGTGATTATGACAACTTGAAGGCAGAATTGGTAAGCGAACGTTCAAGTCGCGCCGCATTGCAAAGTGATCATGACAACTTGAAGGCAGAATTGGTAAGTGAACGTTCAAGTCGCGCCTCATTACAAAGCGATCATGACAACTTGAAAGCAGAACTGGTAGGCGAACGTTCTAGTCGCACCTCAGTTAGTGGTGAACTTAAAAGTCAAATGGATACTCTCGTTGCATCGGAAAAAGAACTAAGCCTTGCGGTTAGCGAGCAATTACGGTTACAAAAACTGCTTTCGGACGCAAGAAGTCGTGCGGAAAAAACCGAAGAACTGGAGGCTAAACTCAACCTGATTGACACCGACGTGGCAGCCAAGTCAAGCGCACTAGAAAACTCTAAAGAGAAAGTACAAAGTTTAGAAGGCGAACTTGAAATGCTTAATCGTCGACGCGATGAACTTGTGCAGCAATTACAGACTAAAGAATCATTAGTCGATGATCTGAATGCCAAACATAAAGCTGCTGAAGAACAGTTGAATACGCTTCGTTCACAGATGGCTAGCGTTACGAAATCGGCTGAGTTAGAAATACAGAACTTAAAAGACAGTGTGACCCTTATTCGAATGGATAGCGATATCGTATTTCGCCCTGGGTCAACAAGAATTCGCCAGAGTGGGCAGTTGGTGCTAGATAAAGTGATAGCGTATGCTCTATCTGTTTCGGATCGTGTTATTAGTTTAGAAGGGCACACGGATAGTATTCCTATCTCTGCTGATAAGCAGGATCGATTTCCTAGTAACTGGGAGTTATCGGCGGCCCGTGCAGGTTCTGCCGTACGATATTTACAGGCGAATGGTATAGCGGCGGGGAGAATGAGAATTGCAGGCTATGGGGAACATAGACCTGTTGCTGACAATAGTACGGAGCAGGGGCGTAGTGCTAATAGGCGACTTGAAATTGTCTTGTCTCCGGCAAAATTAATTGAAAGGCGCGCTACGAATTAAACCGTATAGTTGTGGGAGTAGGTTGGTAAATTTACTAACTTACTAGCCGACTCTTTAGATTTGTCTGGTCTAGTTTGCTGGAACAGCACCTGGATTTATTAAACTAAACTTGGAAAGTAACTGACTTTCTGTCTCGGTATTATCAGGGTCAACTAAAATGCAATCTACCGGACAAATTTCAACGCATTGCTGGGTTGCGAAGTGTCCGATACATTCTGTGCATCGGTCGGATTCGATTTCATAAATTTCTTCGCCCTGATAAATAGCGTCATTTGGGCACTCTGGTTCGCAAACGTCGCAGTTTATGCATTGATCCGTTATAAATAGTGCCATTTGATGGAATCCCTTATGAACTCTTTGGCTGATTGAGTTGGTTTTTAGCAAGTTTAGATTTTATCGCTTCCAACACAAAAGGATGTACGAATGGAGAGACATCTCCGCCTAAGGTCGCAATTTCTCGGATTAAGGAAGCTGAAATAAAGGTATAATTTTCACTTGGTGTTAGAAAAACAGTCTCTGCATTTGCGTCTAGTTTTCGATTCATTGTTGCCAACTGAAATTCGTATTCGAAATCTGAGACAGCACGTAATCCTCGTATGATTACATTTGCTTCAACTTCTTGAAGGTAATGTATGAGCAAACCGGTAAACCCCTGAACTTTGACACCCGGAATATCCTTGACCGCATGGGAGCATAGTGCGATACGTTCGTCGAGAGAGAACAAAGGGTTTTTGCTAGAACTTGCGGCAATTGAAACAATCACCTCATCAAATAACTTACTTGCTCGTTTTACGAGATCTAAGTGTCCGTTAGTTATTGGGTCGAACGTGCCAGGATAGATTGCTCTGTTTTTCATGATTTTAATTTTCTTGCGCTGCAACAATGTGACGAAGAATACCCTCGTCGACCTAACAAGGCAACACACATGTATTTAACTATCTCTGGATCTCATCAGGAGAAATCCATGGACAGTGCCGCATGAAATTTCACGGATAATGTTCCAGTTTTCTCCTGGTCTTGAATTTTGATCATGATGATGAATTTCAAGATAAACATATCCGTTGTTCTCTAAACTTTTATTTTCTTCCAATTCTTTGAGGATCGGATTTGACAAATTTAGCTGATAAGGGGGATCAATAAAAATCAATTGAAACGTATCTTCTGTTGTTTGCAGGTAATTCATCGCTCGTTTTTTCAGAATTACTGCACTGCAACCTAGTTGAGCAGCATTTTCGTGTAAATCCCGAATGACGGAGGATGAGCAATCAATCATCGTTACGGCGCTTGCTCCTCTGGAAGCGGCTTCGAATCCTAAAGATCCGCTGCCCGCGAATAAATCTAGGCATTTAATACCGTTCATAGCGGGAGAGAGCCAGTTAAATAGCGTCTCACGCACGCGATCTGGGGTTGGCCGAAGTCCGTTGGTAGAGGTAAATCGTATCTGCCGGCTTCGCCATTGGCCACCAATAATCCGTATTTTTCCAGCTGATTTTCTGTTTGCTTTCGGTGTCAACGTAATACTCGATCTGCTATTTTTGTTTTATGGAATTCAATTACAATACACACCCTTTAAAATACACACTGTACTATCGAAACTGCAATAGTAAAACTGGGTTTTAGAAATACCGTTAATGAGTGAAAATGAATGTTTGGAAAATCAAAAAGTAGTCTTTTTCAGAAACTGGGCAAAACGCGAGATAATTTACGATCCGGATTAGCAAATTTATTCGGTGGTGGAACGAAACCGAGAGATGCTGATTTTGAGTTATTAGAAGAACAATTGATTACGGCTGATCTGGGCGTAACAGCAAGTCTGGAAATATGTGAAAGTCTTAGAAAATCTGTACGCAGTAATCGAATTAAGAGTGCAGATGATTTACAAGCTGCCCTAGCAGAGGATCTTCTGCGGCGATTAGCCGGTGCCGAGAGATCGGTCGATGCCTTTACAGGGACGAAGCCGCGCGTTATTTTAATGGTTGGGGTAAATGGCGTTGGTAAGACCACGACGACGGCTAAGTTGGCTCATCGTTTTCAGAATCAAGGTAAAAAAGTGATGCTGGCAGCCTGTGACACGTTTAGAGCAGCCGCTATAGAACAGTTGCAACGCTGGGGTGATCGCTTAGACGTGCCGGTAATTGCGCAAAAACACGGGTCTGATGCAGCTGCCGTGGCGCACGACGCTCTGCAATCCGCTATGGCCCGTGATATGGATGTTTTAATTATTGACTCAGCAGGCCGTCAACATATTAATGTGGATTTAATGGAGCAGTTAGGTAAAGTTGTAAGGGTGTTGAAGAAAATCGATGATAATACCCCCCATGAAGTTTGGTTAACTATTGATGCGGGTAATGGCCAAAATGTGTTGTCGCAAATAGAAAACTTTTCACGTTTCGTTTCACTAAGCGGAGTTTGTGTAACAAAATTAGACGGCACGGCTAAAGGCGGAATTTTGGTTGCGATTGCCGAGCAGTTTCAATTGCCTGTGATGTTTATCGGTGTAGGTGAAAAACAGGAAGATCTGCGCGAATTCGTTGCACAGGATTTCGTCGATGCGTTACTTGATCGGGACGACTAACTAAGTGATTCGGTTTCAGCACGTCAGCAAACGTTATGAGCCGGGTCATGATGCTCTTCGAGGGGTTAATTTTCACGTTCGTGCAGGGGAGTTCTGCTTTCTAACTGGGCATTCAGGAGCAGGGAAAACTACGCTAATGCGTCTAATACTGGCAATGGAAAAGCCAACACGAGGGAATATTACAATTGGTGGCATACAAATGCATCAACTGTCCCGAAGAAATATTCCTGCTTTTCGTCGCGGTATAGGCGTTGTATTTCAAGATAATAAGTTACTATTTGATAGAAGTGTTTCGGAAAATGTCGGTTTGCCTTTATTGGTGTCCGGTATACATCACCGGGATATCCAACGACGAGTGCGTGCGGCTCTCGATAAAGTAGGCCTACTGAAGAAAGAGACCCATAATCCTCAAGTATTATCAGGGGGAGAAAAACAACGTGTGGGTATTGCTCGTGCCATTATCAATCTGCCAAACATTCTTATCGCTGACGAGCCAACCGGAAATCTTGATGATGATATGTCAACTCAAATTATGGAACTGCTTCGTGATTTTAATCAGCACAGGGTTACCGTGTTGATCGCTACCCATGATCTACGCCAATTAAAACAATTTCCGGGAAGCCGTCATTTGCTGTTGAATGACGGTTTATTACACTCAGAAGCCGTGAAAAATGTGTAAGAACCTATGCCGAAATTAATGGAGTTAGTCCGTTCTGTTTTTTCAATTTGGTTAAAACAACCAGTATCTATCGGGTTAGCTCTTTTCGGAATCGCCGTGACTTTGTCTTTGCCAATGTTGTTACACACTATTATGGTTAATTTGGGTGATGCTTTGCATGGATGGTCAGAGCGACCGGGTATTGTGCTTTATTTGGAAACAACAACTTCTGAAACCGATGCTAATAAGTTAATCGATGTTATCTCTGTGAATCCTGCAGTCGCGCAAATATCGTTCATTGATAAACAGCAGGGATTGGATAGTTTGCTAAAAGGGGGGGCTGTATCGGTGTTGCAGGAAAATATTGAGTCTAATCCACTCCCCCATGTGATTATTGTTAATCCGGTTATCGATCTTCCGAAAACAGAATTTGATAAATTGTCGGAATCGTTATCGCCGTTACCAGGTGTTCACGAGATTCAAGTGGACTATGAGTGGATGGAGCAAATACAGGCGGTAACCGGTCTAACCTACCGCATTGTGTTTGTGTTTTGGTCATTGCTCTTGTTTGGGATAGCCATGATTATATCAAATACTGTGCGATTTATGATTTCCACATCAGAAGATGAAATTCACATCATTAGTCTTGTCGGTGGTACCTGGAACTATATTCGGCGGCCTTTTCTGCTAAATGGAGCTTTATTGGGATTTGTTGGATCATGTCTTGCGTTTATTTTATTTGGTTTATGCGTTCTGTATTTAAAACCTGCTTTGGGTGATCTCATTTTTGTCTACCAAAGTCACTTTGTTGCAACCTTCGTTCCCGTTGTTATGCTAGTTAGCACGGTTATTCTTGCAACCACAGTGGGTGGCCTTGCCGCATGGTTCACAACTACACGATTTCTCAAAAATTTGAGTAGTAGAATGTAATATTGATGACTTTTGGAGGCTAAATGCTATTAACCATTCGACTTAAGGGTTGAAACTCTTGAGTTATGGTCCAATATTTGTGCCAAAAAATGCCCTATGCATCGATTAAAGCTAAGCAATATTTGTTGAATATGGGGGAACTTTACTATACCTTTGGCACTCTATAGAAGAGAGTGCTAACGCTTTTGTTGGCAGCATTTTATTGAGGAGTCAAATCATGACACAAACAATGCCGGTTATGTTAGATATTCAAGGAAATCAAGGGCTTGCAAATTATCTACAACAGGTGAATTCGGCCCCAGTGCTTACCGCAGAAGAGGAACGTGCACTTGCTGTTCGTCTTTCGGAGAGTGAAGACCTGGAAGCTGCTCGAACACTGGTATTTTCTCATTTGCGCTACGTAATTAGCGTAGCACGTGGATTTCTCGGTTACGGTTTACCTATTCAGGATCTCATTCAGGAAGGTAATATTGGTTTAATGAAGGCTGTTAAACGCTTTGATCCTGAACGTGACGTGCGCTTAGTGTCTTTTGCTGTTCACTGGATTCGTGCTGAAATTTACGATTACGTTATCAAAAATTGGCGCATTGTGAAAGTTGCTACAACAAAGGCTCAACGTAAGTTATTCTTTAATTTACGTAAATCTAGAGATCGCCTTGGGTGGATGCGCGAAGGCGAGGTGAAAGCATTAGCAGAGCGTTTGGATGTTGGAGAAAGTGTTGTTTCCGAAATGGAATCGCGCATGACAGGTGCGGATATTAGTTTCGATCCAGTTGAAACCGAGGATGAGTTATCACCGTCTCCTGCTGGCTACTTAGCTGATTATCGATTCGATCCCGCTACTTTGATAAGTGCGTCTGATCAGAAAAATACGAGGAATAATCAATTATCTGAAGCAATTAGTGATTTGGATCAACGGAGTCAGGATATTATCACTAGACGTTGGTTAAATGATGAGTCTACCAAGCCTACCCTGTCCGATCTAGCAGAAGAGTACGGTGTCTCTGCCGAACGTATTCGACAGATTGAGAAAAAGGCTATGGACCGTATGAAATTGGCGCTTACTGTATAAAGCATAGACCATCAACTTGAGAAAAACCCGGCAGCAGCCGGGTTTTTTTATTTTTACTCGACTCTTAGTTTAAGAGTAAGAATTCAATGAGCGCTTTTTGGGCGTGAAGGCGGTTTTCGGCTTGTTGCCAAATAAGACTTTGTTGGCCATCGATGACCTGGGTTTCGACTTCCATTTCCCTATATGCCGGTAGGCAGTGCATAAAGACGCAATCGCTTTGACCCCTTTCCATGATTTTCATTGTTACTTTGAAATCTTTGAAATCATGTGCGCGACTATTTTTTTCATTTTCTTGGCCCATACTTGCCCATGTGTCGGTCATAATTAAATCAGCATTGGTTGCTGCTTCAAGCGGATCATTACTCAGGTAAACGTTCTGGCTGTTGTTAACTAAATCTGCAGCGGGGGTATAGCCCGCAGGAGTGGCAATGTTGAGAGTGAAATCAAGGAGCTGACTGGCGTTTATCCACGAGTGGCACATATTGTTTCCATCACCTATCCAGGTTACGGTTTTACCCTGAATAGATCCACGAGCTTCATGAAAAGTTTGAATATCAGCGAGGAGCTGACATGGATGAAAGCGATCTGAAAGCCCATTGATAACTGGAACCGCAGAAAAGTTAGCCATTTCTTCAATTGTACTGTGACTAAACGTTCTAAGAACGATGATATCCACCATTGATGACATTACACGAGCTGTGTCGGCGATTGGTTCACCACGACCCATTTGGCTATCACCGGGGGACATGAAAATGGCATTGCCACCAAATTGGGTTGCGGCAACTTCAAACGATAGACGCGTGCGAGTTGACGACTTCTCAAACATCATAGCTAGGGTTTGATTACGCATCGGTTCGTAATCTACTCCACGTCGAAGCATACTCTTTAGCTCAGTCGCGCGATTTATTAACTGAAGAAGCTCTTGGCGAGAGAGATCTCGCAAACTTAGAAAATGGCGTGTCATTGGTTTACCGTAATGAAATAATTTTACGGCGGATTGCTGTTGCTTGCAGATATCGGCCGATATCGGAAAACACCTTATTCTATATCGGACTTTTACTATGATCCAACACATATCTTGCTTTGATGCTTTTATTTTCTATCGTTTTAGATAGGAGCGGGACTATAATCGGCTTTGCGTGTCCATATCGCTCCGCGTGAAAACTCACAATTAATTTCGGCAATTTACTCAGGTGTTAAATGAAAAAAGTAAATAAGGTTGTACTAGCCTATTCTGGCGGCCTTGATACATCCATCATTCTTAAGTGGTTACAGGAAACGTACGATTGCGAAGTCGTTACTTTTACGGCGGACATAGGCCAGGGCGAAGAGCTTGATCCTGCTCGTAAAAAGGCCGAACAAATGGGTGTGTCCGAAATTTTCGTAGAAGATTTAAAAGAAGAATTTGCTGCAGATTTTGTCTTTCCCATGTTTCGCGCAAATACAATATACGAAGGTGAATATTTACTTGGAACATCGATTGCCCGTCCACTCATAGCCAAGTATCTTGTGGATATCGCGGCAAAAACCGGCGCAGATGCTGTGTCACATGGAGCCACGGGAAAAGGCAATGATCAAGTCCGTTTTGAACTCAGTTCATACGCGTTAAATCCGGACATAAAAATTATCGCACCTTGGCGGGAATGGGATTTGTTGTCGCGGGATAAACTTATCCAATACGCTAAAACACATAATATTCCGGTGGATATCAAAGCCAGTGGTAAATCAGATTACTCAATGGATGCAAATTCGTTGCACATATCATATGAAGGAGGGGAACTCGAGGATCCTTGGTGTCAACCTGACGAGTCTGTTTGGCGCTGGACACGTTCATTAGTTGAGGCTGAGGATACCCCTGAAGAAATCGTTCTCGGTTATAAGGGCGGTGACATAGTTAGCGTCAACGGGCAAGAAATGTCTCCAGCTCAGGTGATGGAAACTCTCAATACAATGGGGTGCAGGCATGGTGTTGGTCGTGCAGACTTGGTTGAAAATCGATACGTAGGTATGAAATCCCGGGGGTGTTATGAAACTCCGGCGGGATCTATTATGTTGAAAGCTCATCGTGCGATGGAGTCAATAACTCTTGATCGAGAGGTTGCCCATCTTAAGGATCACATGATGCCTCGTTATGCCGAACTTATTTATAACGGCTATTGGTATAGTCCGGAACGACGCATGATGCAAACTATGATTGATGAATCACAGTTGGTTGTTAATGGTGAAGTACGGTTAGAATTATATAAAGGCAATATTATAATTCGTGGAAGACGTTCTGAGACAGATTCACTGTTTGATGAAAAAATAGCCACTTTTGAGGATGATGAAGGAATTTATAATCAGGCGGACGCAGAAGGCTTTATTCGATTAAATTCGCTTCGTCTTCGTATTGCAGGTATGCGTGGAAGATAAACCGGACGCTACAATCTCGGTCGTCGTTCCGAGCCTAAATGAAAAGGAAGCGCTGCTTGAATGCGTGCAACAGCTAGTTGACCGGAACGATATTGATGAGATTATAATCGTCGATAGTAGCAAATCTCGCACGATGTGCGATTTTTATCAGAATCAATTCTTTGCATTGAAAGATCTTAAAGAGCGGCTGATTGTAATCGGGTGCACACAACAAGCTCGTTCATTGCAAATGAACATTGGCGCTGAGCTTGCTTCGGGTACGTTCGTATTATTTTTACATGCCGATACTAGTTTACCCAAAATCGATTTGAAAAATCTTTTTACCAATAAATTTGTGAAATTGAACTGGGGTTTCTTTAGGGTTCAATTGGACGGGAGTGAAGTATGGAAGTTTGTACTTCAAACTTGTATGAGCTATCGTGCACGATTGACTGGTATAGCAACAGGAGATATGTGTATATTCGTTCGTAACGATACTTGGAAACAATATGGTCCGTTTGGAGATATTCCTCTTATGGAAGATATCGACTTATGTTCAAGGCTGCGGAAATTCTCAAAACCCTACATAGTATCTAGTCCGGTTATAACATCGGCCCGTCGATGGCGGCAAAGGGGTGTTGGCAGAACAATCTTGGAAATGTGGAAACTTAGATTAATGTTTTGGCGGGGAGTGCCGATACAGCGCATTAGACAGATCTATCAGAATGAAAATTGAATATGCAGATCGTATTATTCGCCAAATGGCCTGAGGCTGGAAAAGTAAAAACCCGTTTGTCTCCTATCTTTGATGCGGAAAAATGCGCTGATTTCGCTGAGTTATTAATTCAGTGCACAATGAATAAAATAGCTCTTAGTAAATTTACGGATCGTAAACTGGCAATTTGGCCGCCTTATTGCGTAGAACGAGCTCGTAATAAATTTCAAATTAGTACTATCCCTCAGAGTGCGGGCGACCTTGGTGATAAAATGGCCGATGTAATTCAACTGGGTATCAATGCTGGTTCGCCGTGTGTCATTTTAGGTTGTGATGTCCCACATATCGATGTCGGTATTTTAAATCAGGCTTATGATTATCTTGATTCTGGTAATGATGTCATTGGGCCGACTAACGACGGAGGATTTTATTTAATCGGTTTACACCGTTTCGACCCGGTAGTGTTTGAGAATATAGTATGGGGCGGCAACCAAGTATTTAATCAGGTGATGCGTAACTACTTCTCAGCTTTTAATGACAGAATTTATACTTTGCCTTTAGTGAGAGATCTTGATGAGCCAGATGACGTGCGAGAGGTAGCGACAACTTTTGAGCCTATCGCCTGTTTTTTAAAATCGCTAGCAATAGGCGATTTAAGAAACTCTAGTAACGATTAATCAATTGTTAGTATTCTATAGACTTTGAATATACTAGTTATAAAACAGACTTCTCTTGGGGATGTATTGCATTCGACGGGGCATATACGAGCACTTAAAACTCAATTTCCAAATAGTCATTTGACGCTTTTAACCGCTAGTACATCGGCAGAAATTTTCATAAACAATCCTTATGTTGATGAAATCATCTGTTTTGAGAGGTACGCAGTAAAACAGAAATGGTTATCTAACCCATCTTGGGTATTCTCCCATTTTCGAGAAGTAATTCGACAAGTTAGGAATCGTAATTATGATCTCGCCATAG
The DNA here is from genome assembly GCA_905478855.1 of uncultured Gammaproteobacteria bacterium. Classification (GTDB taxonomy): domain Bacteria; phylum Pseudomonadota; class Gammaproteobacteria; order Arenicellales; family CAJQKF01; genus CAJQKF01. The sequence continues at coordinate 24,372 of CAJQKF010000043.1, read as the reverse complement.
ATTTGCAAGGTAGATGGAAGTCGGTTCTGTTTCTATATTTATGCAAGGCGTCTCACAAGTATGTTAAGGGGCGTTGGCTAGGTGTGCACAGATTTCGCGATCGATCATTACATGCGTTGTCGGAAATGGATCAAGTGTTAAAGCTTGCGAAGGTAGATACGTCCGATACATCAATGGAGTTCTTCTCTGCTGATGACGTTAATGCGTCCGTTAACTCGCGTTTAGTGAAATCTGGTTATAAGAATCAGCCTATTGTCTTGATTAGTCCTTTTACCCGCTGGCAAAGCAAAAACTGGTCGTTGAAAAACTATGAAGAACTAATTCATCGATTACCGACCGGGGTGGTGCCAGTGATTACCGGATCGGTCTCCGATGCGTCAAAAGTTGAGTCGTTGGTAGGCTCTTCTACAAATAGTTTACTTATTAATTTTTGTGGTGAACTGGGATTACAGGAGTTCGCAGAACTGGTGCGTAAAGCCGCTGTGGTCGTTAGCGGCGATAGCTTCGCAATGCATCTTGCTGTTGCCTGCCATACTCCGGTTATTGCGTTGTTCGGGCCTACTGATGAATTAAAAGTTGGGCCCGGAAACCCGAGAGATAAAGTTTTGCGGAGTAAGAAAGAGTGTCGTCGTTGTTACGATCGCGTATGTAAGCGTCAATGTATCGACGCGATTTCAGCAGAACAAGTTTGCACGGAGGTGCAAACTATATTAGCTACGCCAATAGTGCCGTGAAAAAAGAACAAGTAGGGTAAAGAGTTCCAGACGACCCAGTAACATGGTTCCGGCCAAAATCCATTTTCCCGAATCCGAAACCGACGCGTAGTTTTGAGCAACGGCGCCCAAGCCTGGGCCTAGATTATTTAAGCACGCCGTTACTGCAGAAAATGCCGACACTGGATCCAGACCTGTTGCTGTCATTAACAGAGACAAAACAACATAGGAAAGTATGTACAGGGCGAGAAACCCCCATACAGCATTAATTACTTGCTCCGGCACGGGTTTGGAACCGAGCTTAATAGGGATAACCGCTTGGGGATGTATAAGTTGATGTATTTCCCGCCGGCCTTGTTTAAATAACAATATAGTGCGTATGACTTTTATTCCGCCGGAGGTTGACCCGGCACAGCCGCCAACAGCACTTAAAAGAATCAACATTATGGGCAGGAAAGTCGGCCACCAACTGAATCCTGTACTTGTAAATCCGGTGGTGGTGGCAATGGAAATCACCTGAAAAGTACCTTGCGCTAGGGTATCTGTAAATGAATCGTACGCATTGAAATGAGTAAGTGTAACAACACAAATAACGATTGAAACGAAGATGAGCAAGAAGAATACCCGGGCTTCTGGATCATGTAGGTATGAATTGAAACGACGGCTGCGAAATGCCATGAAATGCAGACCGAAATTCAGGCTTGAAATAATCATGAAAATAGAGGATACCGCATAGATATTTATGCTACCAAAATATCCTAAACTCGCATCGTGAGTTGAAAACCCGCCGATTGCCACGGTGGAGAAGCTATGGCATATGGCGTCAAATAATGACATGCCAGACGCATAGTAAGCCATTGCGCACAAAGCGGTTAATCCAGCGTAGATAAACCATAATGCTTTGGCTGTTTGTGTGATTCGGGGAGTGAGCTTAGAATTCTTCAATGGACCGGGAGTTTCAGCAAGATAGAGCTGCATTCCACCCACTCCTAGCATCGGCATTACGGCTACAGCGAGTACAATAATACCCATGCCACCTAACCATTGCAGTTGTTGACGATAAAACAAGAGCGATTTGGGAAGGGTATCAAGATTGGTTAGAACAGTGGCGCCGGTTGTCGTAAGTCCGGACATTGATTCGAAAAATGCATCCGTAATACGGATTTCAATTTCGCTAGAGGTAATGAAAGGTAATGCGCCAAATGCTGCTAGCACTGTCCAAAACAAAACCACAATAAGGAATCCATCTCTGAATCGGAGTTCTTTGCGAAACTTTCGCACGGGCCACCAACATGCAATTCCTGCTGATAACGCTACCCCAGCGCTTAATAAGAAAGCGTAGACACTATTTTCATTGTACAGCCAAGCAACGAAAGCGGGTGGCAGGAGTGTGGAGCTAAATAGCGATAGAAGTACGCCAAGAATTTTGAGTACTACTCTATGTTGCATTGGTTTCTGTCAATGTTAAGTTAAATAAATGTTGCCGCAACCTGAAACAATCGCTCTATCTTTGGAATATGTGTTTTGTCTACTACAAAAATTATTACGTGGTCTTTCGCTTCTATTACAATATTATCGTGGGCGATTAGCACATCGTTCCCGCGGAGTATTGCACCGATGGAGGCTCCCTGAGGTAAATCAATTTGATCGATTCGTTTTCCAACCACACGGGAGTTTTCTGGATCGCCATGTGCAATAGCTTCGATCGCCTCGGCAGCGCCTCGACGCAGAGAGTGAACCGCTACTACATCACCACGGCGCACGTGGGCTAACAAGGAGCCTATTGTTGCTAAACGGGGCGATAGTGCAACATCAAGCACACTGCTTTGCATTAAATCGACATACGCTGGCCGATTGACCAGTGACATAACTCGATTTGCGCCGAGTTGTTTGGCGAGCATGGCAGACAGTATGTTTGCTTCATCGTCATTGGTCAAAGCGCAATATACTTCGGTATTTTCTATATTTTCCTGGATTAATAATTCCTCGTCCGCAACATTACCTGATAGTACAACAGTATTTTCAAGGCGTTCCGAAACATATTGCGCGCGATTTTTATTCAATTCAATCAGTTTGGTTTGGTAGTTATATTTTTCAAGGGTTTGAGCTAGACGAAATCCGATATTTCCAGCACCAGCCAAAATGATCTTACGACCTGGTTTGCTTACGCTAAGCAGCTCTTGCATAACCTTGGGTATGTCAGCATGAGCTGCCACAAAAAATACCTCGTCGCCGGACTCAATAACGGTATCGCCTGTGGGAATTATGGCGCTTTCCTTTCGATAGATAGCGGCGACTCTCGCATCCGTATCAGGTAGGTGCTCGCGCAGCTCGCGGACCCTATGGTTTACCATTGGGCTTCCGGAGTAGGCTTTAACGGCAACGAGTTGAATTTTCCCCCCCGCGAAATCGACTACTTGTAGAGCTCCCGGGTATTCAATAAGCCTTAATACTTGCTCAGTAACCAGCGCCTCAGGGCTTATAATAACGTCTACGGGAACTGCTTCGTTACAAAATATTTCAGGATGAGTTAAATACTCTTGGGCTCGTATACGAGCTATCTTTTTAGGTGTTTTAAATAATGTCCACGCAATTTGACACGCGGTCATATTAACTTCATCTTTGTCCGTTACTGCTAGAACAAGGTCAGCATCCTCCATTCCGGCTTGTTCTAGAATTTCCGGATAGGAAGCAGAGCCGTGTACCGTTCGTATATCCAAGCGATCCTGCAGACCGCTTAGTTCGGTTTGGTTCGAATCAACTAATGTGATGTCATTATTTTCCCGAGAAAGAATTTCAGCCATGGACAGTCCGACTTGTCCTGCCCCAAGAATTATGATCTTCATGTTTTGGGTTTCCCTGACTTTTTGATTGCTTTGTTGTCGATTCCGAGGCTCTTCATTTTACGATAAAGGTGTGTTCGCTCCAGTCCAGTGCGAATGGCAAGTTCCGTCATGTTGCCACCCGATAATTTTAGATGATGTAATAGATACGTTCTTTCAAATTCTTCTCTTGCATCGCGAAGGTTTCCATCAAGGTTTGACGGATCCTGTTGTATCTCTATTTTCGGTTGACCAGACAATTCGCCTTGGACGTCTGCACTTGATATTTCTTCACTTTCTGAAATGATGATTAAACGCCTAACCATGTTTTGTAGCTCGCGCACGTTACCTGGCCAATGATGGCTTCGAAGTTGGTTGAGAGCGCCCGGGGAAAACCGTCGATACGGATATCCTTCTTCTTCAACGGCTCGGGAAACCATTGAACTAACTAACGCCGTTATATCGTCACGATGACTTCGTAGCGGCGGGACTTCGATGGGTAATTGATTTAATCGGTCATAAAGGTCACGTCGAAACAAGCCTTTATCAACCATCGCGCGAAGAGGCTGATTAGTGGTGGCGATTACTCTTACATCGAACTGAACGCTGGTTCGCCCTCCAACACGAAAAAAACTTCGTTCTTCCAGCGCGCTTAAAAGTTTCGTTTGCAGGTCACTATCCAAATCTCCAACTTCATCTAGAACTAGAGTTCCGCCATTTGCCTGTTCAAGACTGCCAGGCGTGGACTGGTCTAGCTCTTGCCCAAACAGTTGTATGGCAATATTTTCCGCGGGTAGTGCACCTAGATTTATCTCAATGAACGAAGCGTTTGCCCTTCGACTGCGCTGATGTAGTAGACGGCAGACTACACCTTTTCCTGCCCCTGTCTCACCGGTTACTAGAATCCAGTTATCTGTGGCTGCAAAGCGATCAATTTTTTGTCTGAGCAAGGTTAATGTGGAGCTTTCACCAATAAGTTTGGTCGCGGGTTCAAGTTGGCTTCGCAGGTTGAGGTTTTCTTCTGAAAGACGTCTGGTTTGTAATGCACGATCTACAGTAACAAGAAGCTTTGCTGTCGAAAGGGGTTTTTCCAGAAAGTCATATGCCCCTAATCTTATCGCTTCAACCGCGGTGTCGACAGTACCATGACCGGAAATCATAATAATTGACGATGTACATCCACTATCTATCCATTCTTTTAATAGCGTTATACCATCGGTGCCGGGCATCCAAATATCAAGTAGGACTATTCCCGGCTCAACTTTCGTCATTACCTCTCGTGCTTCGTCGGCGTTTTTGGCTGTGTGGGTGTTAAATCCTTCATCAGCAAGAATATCGCTAATTATGCTTCGAATATCGGGTTCATCGTCGACGATAAGGATGTGGGTGTCTATCAACATCTACTCCTGTTGCTGTTTTTGGCTATGTGTGGTTTGGGGGTTTTTAGCGCTGCTTTCTGTATAGGGTAGTCTTATTTTTACCCATGCACCCTCTGTTGAGTTGCCAACATTAATTCGTCCATTGTGTTCTTCGATAATACGTCGAACTATAGCTAGCCCTAAACCAGTTCCTTTTTCTTTTGTTGTTACGTAGGGTTCGAAAATGCGTTCGAGCAGATCTTCAGGAACTCCTGGTCCGTTGTCTTGTACCGATATCTCAACCCATGCCTTACTCGTGCTTTGCTCAAGTCTGCTAGATATAACAATCTGAGGTCGATTTTCTTGTGCACTTAGTGCGTCGCGCGAGTTAATGATTAAATTATTAAGAACTTGTCTTAATTGCGATGGATCTACCTGAATTGGTGGAAGTGTTTCGTCTAAATTAGTTTGCACTAATAGTTCGTCGTTGGTCTCGTGAAGTTCAGCGACATCTTGAATAAGTCGATTTATATCGGTTTCTAGTAAATTGATTTTTACAGGTTGGGCGTATTCGGAGAAAGCATTTACCATGGTTTTCATGGATTCAACTTGTTGTGCGATCGTTCGCGTCGCTCGATCCAGGGTATCTCTTTGTTTACCTGTAAGACCGGGTAGATATTTATGACGAATCCGTTCAGCAGAAAGCTGAATGGGAGTTAAAGGATTTTTAATCTCGTGTGCAAGACGCCGAGCAACTTCCCCCCACGCCGCATTACGTTGTGCTCGCACTAATTCGGTTAGATCATCAAATAGGATTACGAATCCTCCGGGGTCTGAGCGTTCTCCGGGAATGAACGCGCCGCGAGTTAACAATGTCTGTCTACCGCGTTCACTATTCAAATTAATTTCGTGTCGCCACTCGATAGCTTTTTTTAGAATTTCGTCTTCGATATCAAGGAACAAAGGTTCTACCCAGGGATTTGCTAATGTAATAGCTGTGGATGCCTGGCCTATGAATGATTGTAAACTGGTATTTAGTATATTTTCTGCAGATTCATTGCATGTGATCAATAAACCGTTTGTATCGAATGACATAACGCCACTTGATAAGTGAGCGAGAAGTGCTTCAAGGTATGTGCGTTGCTGCTCAACCTGTTTCTGGCTCGATGCTGCTTGGGTTTGAGCTTGTTGTATTTCCCGAGTCATATCATTGAACGATCGGACGAGAACACCTAGCTCATCGCTTCCGGTTTCCTTTAAGCGTGTTTCATAATCACCCTGAGCAACGGCTCTTGTACCTTCAGCCAGTTGGCGCATGGGTTGCATCATTCTTCGCGATAAATAAAGAGCAATCCAAAATGAAATTAGGCCGGTCATCAAAGCAATAAGTGATAACGTAACTACAAAATTAAATTTTAACGGCGTACGCAAATATTGTAGTTTTTCGTATTCTTCCGATGCGGTCTGAATACTTGCTCCGAGTTTGGAGAAACGGAGTGGAAGCGGGTATAAAACTTGTAGATATCGACTGCTGAAAACTACGCTCTGTGCGCGTAGTGGTAAAACAATTCGCAGCTGCAAGGCACCTTGACTCAACGGTTCTATCTGACTGTATTCGAGTCCTGAGGTTACTCGTTCTAATATACGTTTATCGGGTGTGTCTGGGATTAGTGCGCCAGATAGATCTTGACTGGACGCAACAATACTGCCATTCCGAGCAAATACGCTCATTTCAGAGTACTCCCCATTTTCACGAAATTCGTCTAACAGTCGAATTAACTCAATATCAGAATTTGTGTCGCTGATTAAAATGGATTGATTTTTAACCTGACGGATCAAGTCCCGGTTTATTGCCGCAAGCGAATTTTGCCCTAACAGCATTGCATCATCCAGAGCCTTTTCGATACGCACGTCAAACCAACTATCAATACTCCGACTCAGAAACTGAATAGCGAAGTAATAAACAACGCTGAGTGGTAACAGACTTAGTAAGGCGAAAGCGAAGACTAATCTAACACTAAGTTTGGAGCCTAAAATACCGGCACGGTATTGTTTAAATAACCGCCAGATATTAACACTGATGAGAATTGCCAGTAATGAGGCACCAAAGATATTGAAGTAGAGTAAGAAGGAATAATAGCGATCGAATTTTCCGTCCGGCTGCGCTGCGGACGTAAACATAAATGATGTAGCTAACAAAATAACCGAGAAGGATATTGCCAGGCTAGGATGCTTCAGGAAAGCGACTAATCTACGACTGGCCACAGTTTCCATGAGCTATCCAGATCCCACGAAGGGGAAATTTCACCTAGTAATTTTAATGGAGACGGGAATTTATTTTTATTTAAACGTACACGCATTCCCATGCGATATCCTGATTCACTTTTCGGCAGGGTAGTCGTAATTGCCGGTAGAGTCGTTTTAAAATCTGAGAGGCTTTCCATTGCCTCTCTAACGGATATGAACGACTCTTGCTCATTAGTCGAGTCATCGATCAACAAGTATTGATCATATAAGGAGTGATACTTCAAAATGAAGCCCTGTTCCCAGTCTGCAAGTCGATTATCCCAGATGAAAGGCCTGACCATATAAAGTCTGAATTGAAATATAAGATGGAGCTCAATACCGTTGTTTAACGCCTCCTCTACTTCCGGTGTTAAATCAAGATTGCATCTAGCACTGATAGAAAGAGACTCACTTAATATTTTGGTCTTTCCGTCAATTACTGTGAATTGGGCGTATGCTGGACTCTGCCAAATTAAAGCAACGAATAGTAAAAGTAAAAATCTTCGTCGCCGCAGGCACGAAAAAACCGTTGGCCAGATATGTGTTTTTAGCAAGAGAGTTCTGAAAATAGTGTTATCGATTCAGTGGGCATTATATGCTATTTGGCATGGGACAGGCGGTCGTTGATGCGAATAGCGACACCGTTTAGAAAATCGCTGGTTGGCATTCGCCTGGAGCCGGACTTTTGCAGTATAAGTGCGCGTAAGGTATCTGTACCACACTGTATCTCAAAGCTTGTTTTATCGACCTGAGTGATGCTGCCAGGCTCTGCTCTAGTCGGGCCGCTTTTTACAACCTGTGCAGCCCATATTTTAAATTCCACATTGTTATATTTAGTTCTACAGCCGGGCCATGGGTCGAATGCGCGTATGGTTCTTTCAATGTATTCTGCGCTTTGCGACCAGTCTATATCGCCTTCTGCACGAGAAATTTTTTCTGCATAGCTAATATTTTCTGCAGACTGCGGTTGACCTGATGTAACGTTATTGAGAAGGTTTTGTAGATTCGCTCCTAATAACTCAGTATTCAAATGGGCTAGACGATCGTGCAGGCTAGTGCTGGTGTCATGCGGGTTGATCGAGGTTTTTGCTACAGCAATTATATTGCCTGTATCGAGACCAGCATCCATTTTCATCAGAGTCGTACCAGATATTTGGTCGCCGGCCTGAATGGCTCTTTGAATAGGTGCAGCACCTCTCCAACGCGGTAAAAGTGAAGCGTGTAAATTGATGCAGCCGAATTTGGGTATGTCTAATATGGCTTTTGGCAATATTAATCCGTATGCCACAACGATCATTAGATCAGGTTTAAGATCTTCAAGGCAGGCTGTTTCAGTATCGTTACGGAGGGACTCCGGTTGTCGAACCTCTATATTACTTTCCTGAGCGAGGTGCTTGATAGGGCAGGGTAAAAGCTTTTTTCCGCGTCCTGATGGTCTATCCGGCTGGCAGTAGACCGCCTGAAGATCGACGGCAGCATCGATCAGGAATTGTAGTGTAGGGACCGAAAATTCTGGTGTTCCAGCGAAAACAATTTTTGCGCGGCTCACAAAGAGGATTCCGCAACAGCTTTCTCATCGTAGTGAATTGCTTCCATTCCGTGCTCTTTGATCATACGTTTTCGAACACGATCCTGTTTTAGTCTCGAAAGGTAGTCGACGAAAACTTTGCCATCGAGATGATCAATTTCGTGCTGAATACAAACTGCAAGCAAACCGTGTGCTTCTTTGTCAAAACTGTTTCCGGTTGTATCCTGTGCACGAATTTTGATGTGCTCGAAGCGCTCTACTTCAGCAAAAACCCCTGGAATTGATAAACAACCTTCCTCGTAAGTTTGCGAGCCGTCTTTTTCGATTATTTCAGGATTTATGTAAACACCCAAATCGTTACCCTCTGGAGACACATCAACGCATATAATCCGTCTCGGATCGTTAACTTGAGTGGCTGCGAGCCCAATTCCGGGAGCGAAATACATGGTTTCAGCCATATTCGCTACAAAAAGTTGCAGCTCGTCGTTAAAATCGACCACATTATCAGCGAGTCTACGCAATCTTGGGTCGGGATATACTAAAATATCAAGCAGTGCCATTATTGAATGTGTAATTGGTTAGAGAAAAATGTAAGTGCCGAGTATTATACCGCATCATGTCTACGTCGCGTATATCTCGTAACCGAGCAAAGTAAGAAGTAAACTGTGAATATTTATCAATAATATTTTTAGAGAACGGAATTCCGTTATGAATCGATTTACCCGCTTTATAGTCATTGTAGTTAGTTTGCTAAGTATTCAGATAGCTTGTGCCAGCGAGTTAAAATTAAGATCTGATACCTCTGGGCGCTATGTCGTTCAGGAAGGCGACACCTTATGGGGTATTTCATCCTATTTTCTTGAGGATCCATGGAGATGGCCGGAGATCTGGCATACAAATACATTCATTGATAATCCGCATCTGATTTACCCCGGTGATGCACTCATAATGACAAGTATTGATGGTTTGCCGGCGTTAAAACTTTTGCGTCGTCAAAATCTGGTAGAAACTAAAGTAAACCCAACTGTAAGGGCTTCAAAACTACCAGAAGCTATAACCACGATACCACCCAATATAATTAGACCATTTTTAACCCAACCATTGATTGTAGGTAAGGAAGAATTAGAAAAATCCGGTTATGTCGTAATTGGTGTCGATGACAATATTCTTCTTGGTGAAGGTAATGAGTTTTATGCTCGTGGCCTATCTAAGCCAACAGCAAAAGTGTATCAGGGTTACCGTCTAGGTGAGCATTTGGTGCATCCCATTACTCAGGAATATCTCGGAACACAAGCAATATACCTAGGTGATGCGGGTGTCTTGCGAGATGCGGATATTTCTAAACTTCGAGTTACCAAGTCCGCTCAGGAAATGCGACCAACAGATCGTTTACTACCTATTGATGAAGATCTCGCAGAACCTTATTTCCAACCACATACACCTGCGGAAGATGTATTGGGATATATCATTAACTCCCCCGGTAATGTCAGTGAAGTGGGTCCGCTGCAAGTGGTTGTAGTCTCGCTGGGAGAGGCTAACGGGATGGAAGAAGGGCATGTTTTACGTATCAAATATCGGCGTGAGCCACATCGGGACCCGGTAACCAACGAGTTCATTGATCTTCCCGAAGAAGAATCTGGGTTATTAATGTTGTTTCGGATTTTCAATCGCGTCAGTTATGGTTTAGTGCTTAACGCAACTAGAGCCATTCATCTGAACGATACTGTGGTTAGTCCGTTGAAGTAGGGAGTAAAAACTATGATGGAATTTTTAATTAACGATAAGGATATCGACTATGCAAGAAAAGATACGGGAGCTTTGGCTTAGATTATTGCGTGACACAAAATCTCTGAGCGAACGGCAAAAAATAATCAGAGATTTAAGGACATCTGATGACATAATAGGGATTCAAGGGCAAATCTCATGTTTCGCTAATCCGAATTTGGATTCGCTTATTGATGCCGATCAAACTTGGTTGGATGCCCCGAATCGACATTTAGTTACCTATTGCGATAAACGTTATCCGAAGAAACTGCGTCAAATAGCCAACCCGCCTTTAGCTCTATTTGTTGCCGGCGACCCAGAATTACTGTGTACTCCTCAAATTGCGATTGTTGGAAGTCGCAAATCCAGTTCTCCGGGAAGAATAATAGCGCGAGAGTTTGCTCAGGCACTATGTGAACAGGGTATTTGTATTACCAGCGGTCTAGCAGTGGGTATCGATGGTGCAGCGCATTCTGGGGCATTGGCGTCAAGTGGTGCTACCATAGCGGTGCTTGCTAATGGCGCAAATATAATCTATCCCAAAATGCACGCGCAACTTACTGAACAGATTCTCGAATCTCAGGGAGCGATTGTTAGCGAGTTTCCTGTCAACACGCCACCATTGAGGCCTCATTTTTCTCAACGAAATCGAATAATCAGCGGCATGTCATTGGGTGTTCTGATCGTGGAAGCGGCGATACGAAGCGGTAGCTTAATTACCGCGCGTTATGCATTGGAGCAGAATAGGGAAGTCTTTGTAATACCAGGATCCATAAATAATCCTCTGGCAAAAGGTTGTCACTACTTAATAAAGCAAGGAGCTTTGCTAGTTGAGACGGTTGACGACATATATAATGGTCTTGGATGGCTCTCGGTTCTTAACGGCCTTGTTGCAACACAACAAAGGCTTTCGGTGCCTATAGCCAGAACAGTAGAAACAGAATTATCGAGTTCTGCGCGACAATTACTTAATGTTATGGGCTATGATGCTGTGGATCTGGATGGACTTGTGGTAAAAACAGGCTTTACAGTGCAAAAAGTGCAGACAGCGTTGTTGGAGCTTGAATTGATAGAGCTTGTATGCAACAGTTCGGGTTTTTTTATTCGGAACAGTGGATAAGATTGTATGGTGAGTAAGTTGGCTGACGCGTCGATGGAATTACTATGAAGGAAGGCATTCTAGACGTGTTGATGTATTTGTTTGAAAATTACATGATGGAGGATGCTGATCATCATCCAGACCAAGAGTCGCTCACCCGTGAATTATCCCGTGTAGGCTTTGGAGAAACAAACATCACCAGGGCGTTTGATTGGTTGGAACATTTAGCCGATCTATGCCATTTAGAGAGTGAAGACCTGACAGGGAGTGCCGATACTGCTATAAGGCACTTTAGTCCGGATGAATGTGAGCGTTTAGATATTTCAGCGCGGGGTCTATTACTTTCATTGGTGCATGGTGGCGTACTGACGTCTGTTGAACGCGAGTTAGTTATTGACCGACTCTTGGCGCTTGACGCCATGGATTTGGAAATGGATCATGTTAAATGGGTGATCATGATGATTATGGGAAATCGATCTGAGAACCCTAGTGATTACACTTGGATCGAAGACTATATGTTCGACGATGTTCAACCGATTTTTCACTAGTAACTAAAAAATATTAGCAATTAACTATATTAAATAACTATTAGAATGACAAACAAGCTAATTATTGTTGAGTCTCCTGCGAAAGCCAGGACGTTAAGCAAGTTTCTTGGGAAAGAATACACAGCGTTGGCCTCGTATGGTCATGTACGCGACTTGCTGGCTAAGTCTGGAGCTGTAGAAACGGACAACAACTTCGCAATGCACTACGCATTAGTTGATCGCAATAAAAAGCATTTTGATGAAATAGCCAGAGCAACAAAGAAAGCTGATGCAATCTATCTCGCGACGGATCCGGATCGTGAAGGAGAGGCAATATCGTGGCATTTGTATGAATTGCTAAAAGACAAAGGCTTACTAAAAAATAAACCAGTCCATCGCGTTATTTTTCACGAGATTACAAAACGCGCAATTATAGAAGCCGTTGAAAAACCGCGTGAACTATCGATTTCTATGGTAAATGCGCAACAAGCCAGACGTGCGCTTGATTACTTGGTTGGGTTTAATTTATCCCCTTTATTATGGAAGAAAGTACGTCGCGGGTTATCTGCTGGCCGCGTACAAAGTCCCGCTTTGCGACTCATTTGTGAGCGTGAAAGCGAAATCGAAAAATTTATTCGACAGGAATATTGGACTATTGAATCGGATTTAGGTGATGGCGATAAGTCATTTATTGCTCGATTAACACATTATAAAGAGAAAAAACTCGAACAGTTCGATATTAATAACGAGGAGTCTGCTGCAGAGGTTAAGCAGGCTTTGACCGAAGCCGCAAATGGCAGTCTGACAGTTGTGAAAGTCGAGAAAAAGCAGAGAAAAAGAAATCCTGCGCCTCCGTTTATTACATCCACTCTGCAGCAGGAGGCGTCTAGAAAACTAGGGTTTACCACGCAACGTACGATGAGAATCGCCCAGCAACTCTATGAAGGAGCTGAAATTAATGGTGAAAGTATCGGCCTTATTACTTATATGAGAACGGATTCTGTGGTTCTTGGAAATGACGCTATAGCCGAAATACGAACCTTTGTTGGTGATCGCTACGGAGCAGATTACGTGCCTGAAACGGTAAGAGTCTTTAAAAGCCAGTCCAAAAACGCCCAAGAGGCTCACGAAGCCGTTCGACCGACCAGTACAATGCTAACGCCTGAAGATGTGAAGTCTTTTTTATCGCAAGAACAAAACCGATTGTACGAACTCATCTGGAAGAGAGCCGTTGCATCTCAAATGTCTCATGCTGTTTTAGACCAGGTAGGGGTTAATTTATCCAGTGGTAAAGTCGGTGAGACTTACAGAGCCAATGGCTCAACTGTAACTTTCCCTGGTTTTATGCGTGTCTATCAAGAAGATTCGGACGACGCTCCAAAGAGCAGTGATAAAGACGAAAGTCGGTTGCCTCCGTTAGAACAAGGGCAAGTTATTTCTCTGAAGGATATTCGCCCCGAGCAACATTTTACCGAGCCACCACCGCGATACACGGAAGCGAGTTTGGTGAAAATTCTTGAAGCATATGGAATCGGTAGACCGTCAACGTATGCCAATATTATTACAACTCTGCTTAATCGTGAATACGTAGAACTGGAACAACGACGCTTCACTCCAACGGAAGTTGGAAAAGTGGTCAATCGTTTTCTCACTGAGCATTTTACACAGTATGTGGATTACAACTTTACTGCGCGCTTGGAGGATGAGCTTGATGAAGTCTCCCGTGGTGAGAAAGATTGGGTTCCAGTTATGGAAGCCTTTTGGGCTGATTTTGATCCGCTCGTAAAACACAAAGAAGAGACGGTTACTCGGGACGAGGCTGTGCAGGCGCGAGAATTAGGCATTGATCCTAAGTCAGGAAAGCCGATGACCGTGCGTATGGGGCGTTTTGGACCATTTGTGCAGATTGGCACAAGAGACGACGAGGATAAACCTTTGTTTGCCGGGCTCCGTCCTGGTCAAAAAATGGATCATATTACTTTCGAAGAAGGTATGAAGTTGTTTGACCTTCCGCGACATCTTGGCGAAACAGCAGAAGGCGAGGCAGTATCAGCGAGTATTGGACGTTTTGGACCCTATGTGAAGTATGCAAGTAAATTTGTCTCGCTCAAAGATGAAGATCCCCACGTGGTTACGTTAGAGCGTGCACTAGAAATAATTCAAGCTAAGAAAGAGTTTGATGCCAATAAGATTATAGCCACGTTTACAGAAGAAGGAATTGAAGTGCTCAACGGTAGGTTTGGTCCCTATGTAACAGATGGTGAGCGTAATGCTCGTATCGCTAAAGATGTAGATCCAAAATCCTTGACGTTGGCCGATTGCAAGGTATTGCTTGAAAATGCGCCAATTCGGAAGCGCGGTAAGAAAAAAGTGGCAAAGAAAACAGTTACTAAAAAGGTTGTCGTTAAAAAAGCGACTAAAAAGAAAGTGACTAAGAAGAAGAGCACAAAAAAGAAGGCAACGAAGAAGAAAGCTAGTAAAAAAACCAGTAAGAAGGTTGCCAAGAAAAAAATTACCTAAAGTCTGGTTAAACACGAGTCATTTTTGTTCACCGCCACCGAAATGGCGGGGTCATGCAGCTGCAGAACGGCAATTAGACTAGCGAAGCAAAAATCTATTGCGTGAATAGTCTAGTTGGAACTAATTAAAATCGTAAATTATTTAGCCAAGTCGCAATTTCTTCGTAAAGCTCAGTATTTTTATTTTTAAAGTAATGATCTGCATTCTCTACATAAATTTGTTGGGACTGTGGGTGCATATCATTATTTAAAATCTTCTTCCTATGCTCGGCGAGTGCGAGAACGCGCGGGTATTCTTTTGTACCCAAAATATCCAAAATTGGAACGCTCATTTTGTCTAGCGGGAATGGTCGAATCAAGTCTTGCTTATAATCAGTTGCGCCCATTCCAACCCCTATGTAAGCATCAATCAATGCGTCCCCGGTTTCATCAATCCAGTTCATTGCCATATGTGCACCACAGCTGTGAGCTAACAACACTATTGGTCCTTTGGTATTTTCACGTAAGTATTGGATCGCCGACTCTATACGTTTGTAAGATTCGGGAAATAGCTTCACATAGTCGTAGTATTTACGACCTTTCTCTAGCACCGGCATCTGAATCGATAATGTGGTCCAGCCATTTTCGGCTAAAGAAACGCGCACAGGGCCAACTACATCCTGCCAGTCCGGGTGGAAGCCACGACCATGCAGGAGAAGTACTGAACCGCGACTGTCTTCGGCTTCCATGTAAGCACTGACAAAATCTTGATTTCCGTCACTTAAATAGATAACGTCACCATCGAATAAATTGGCTTCAAACTCTTGTGCGAGTCGTTCTTCTCGTTCTATATCGGTTGCCACTAGTTCAGTGGTGGTTGATCCAAATAACATTAATAAAAATATAAAGTATTTCACTATAATGAACCTGTTTCTAGAAATTAGATGTATTTCTTAAAATTGATTTTAGAAAAATAGCCTGAATAATTATTTGATGCAATAATTTTAACTAATGGCGCGTAACCTACTATGCTCTTAATGCAGTAAGAAAATAGCTGTAATTGTGGTTGTTAACGAGTTTAAATCGAATGCCAGAAACTTATGAATAAAAAATTTTATGTTGTTGCACAAGAATCAGGGTTTGGTTTAGAACCTCTTCCCACCTGGACTGATGAGCCGGGTGCCGTTATGCCATTTGACCAAAGTCAATTCAGGGCAACGAAGCGCATAGATATTTCAGAGGTTCCCGGCGCCTTTCAGCTGTTAAATGTCTTGTCTGAAGCCGAAGCAGACAGAATGGTAAGTTTGGCAGATCATCTTGGATTCCATCAGGACTCCCCGGTCTCTCTTTCTCATGATGTGCGTCACAATGAAAATATGAACTGGGTTGTTAGTTCTAGTATTGATAGCGTTATCTGGGAACGTTCTAAGAGTCTCATGCCAGAGGAAATAGAAGGCCGCAGAGCGATTGGCCTAAATGCTCGTTTTCGATTCTATCGATATGGCATTGGAGATTATTTCAGCTTCCATACGGATGGTGCTTGGACAGGCAGTCGTGTTATCGATGGTGAGCTTATAGCGGATGCGTATGCTGGAAGTTTTAGCGAGTTTACCTATTTAATATTTCTAAATGATGGTTACAAAGGTGGTTGTACACAATTTATGCTCAGCGTAGCAAATCCAGTCTTACCGGCGACAAAAAGCGATGATGTAAAGATTGTTAGTGTCAGAACACCTAAAGGTGGTGTTTTGTGTTTTCCCCATGGTCAGCATCCACAACATTGCGTTCACTCTGGAGAACCGATTGAGTCTGGTACCAAATACATCATTCGTTCAGATGTGTTATTTGGCTAAGAATATTTTTTAAGTTAAGCGTGCCATTCAGCGCAGGATCTGCTTCCTGTTCTCGGGCAGCTATTCTTTGATTCTAATAACTTCACAACTACGAATCACTACATTAGCGAAGTATGTTACACCACAACATATCTAGAATAATGCACTGTCATAGTGCGTTTTTCTTGGTTATTGCACTAAAAACTCTATGTGAGAAGTCTAATAGTAATCGATAACAGTCGTTTTTGCTCTGTATAGCTTAGCTGTTACTCTTGGCACGAAAAATGCAACGCAATTAGGTGTCTAACACTTACGGAGCCATACATGCAAAGCAATCTAGCCAAAATCGTAACTCTTCGCCTTGCCGCATTGAGCTACTCTCTATCTCAACCTTTGGCGCAGTTAGCGGAAAGATGTGGAGAGTGTATAGACCAACCTGAATTACTTAATAGGTTACTTTCGAGTAATCAGACGCGATTCGAGAATGGATCACTTTTCTATGTCATCAATCCGTTTGGTATTCAAATTAGCGCCAACATTGCAAAGTCGGGTGTGGATTTGCAATATATGGGCCAGAACTTGTCTGAGCGCGAGTGGTTTAAATTAACTCGTGATAGCAGCGAATCGCTTTATCTCTCAGACGTCTATGTTAGTCAACCGGATAATGTGATTGGGATTACCGCAGTCCATCAGATTTACACGAGAAACGGAACATTATTGGGTTATTTGTGTGTTGATTTTAAACTGGAAAACCTGCCGTACTTTGTGGGTGTTGAACCAGAAACAAATCAGTGGAAGCGACTTGCGGGTGATCCTAGTATTCGCGATTTAATGTTTCATCACAAAAGGACTGTTAGTGAAATGGAAACACAGTTCGAGTCTCTGCGACCAATTATTAAAGAATTAATTTTAAGTCGAGGGATATTTCATTTTAAGTTTCACTTTTCGGCATCAAGGGCAACTCTTTGGCATTATGATGATCCAATGAGATACCAGGTAATACTACTCGAAGATATGCTGCAACCGTCACTTTGCCTTGCCTATGATAAACGCCCGTTGCCAGAAGAGATTTCGATCACTGATTCAATATTGGATGGTTTGTTCGATTTATTTTTTGAGCTACGAACTAGCGATGATTATCTTTACGTACGTTCCTGCTCAGTCAATGTAGTTAATGGATTAGTCGGATTAAATTTGTCGTGGGACAGTCAGCACTATCTAGCTATCGATGAGTTTCTTAATACCGATCCCCTGCATTGGATTGGTTCCGATAATGTTTGGTTTGGCGATGATGTTAGGTCTGGCACATAGTTTGATGGTTGAAACGTAATCAACAGCTTTCCAATTGGGCATTAAATTTTCCGCGCGGACTAAAATCCCACAAATTTTAGATAATGCAATCAACTGTCGGCAGCCAATAGAGGTTCAACCGCATCCTCAGAATAAGTCTGCCAGTAATAATCGGCCTGTGCTGCACTCATTTTTCCATACCAACTCATGTAAGCGGTGGATTGACCCAGTAGGAATTCTTTATGCTGCAAAACCCAAGTATCAAAACACCAGTCGGTCATTATTGGGTTCGGCATATCTCCTTCGTCGAAAAATAAGGCAGACACTGTTTGCCCGGAACTCAAAACCACCTCGCAAGAAGTGATTTCATATTCATCTCCTTCATAAAAAAGAATTCTGTCCAGCTGAGCCTGAGATAGGCCACGCACTAACTTTCCTGCTGCTGAATGGTTTTTATCTACAACTAATACCGGATAATCTTCATGGGGTAATTTACAGACTTGAAAACCATCTAACCTGCAAGACTCCATCGTTAATCCATCGATATCGTTGTCCAGAACGCACGATATAACATCCCAGTCCATAAGGGATCCAAAACAAAATAGCGGTGGTAGATTCATCAGGCTGCTTGCAAAATTCGGTGGCCGCATTGTATGGTTAAAAACATTTATTGCAAGAGGGAATTTTACTTTTCTACTTTTAATTAATAATTAGCGAAAACTAATTTTTTTGAGTCAAGTCTGGTGCACTCTATTCGACTTGTGCAATTGATATTTTACCCTCTTCTCCGGGAATCACATAACCTATTACTGTTGCAAAAGTATCCCCTGATTCTTTCAGTAACTGAATCGTTGTTTCAGCTTTGTTACTTTCAACACCTGCTAGAAAACCGCCTGATGTTTGTGGATCGAACATAATATCCGTAGCTGCATTTCTATTGGTTTCATTTAAGTATTTTGCTGAGTAAGATTTATTCTCTGCATGTAGCGTACTAAATATATTCTGGGCAAATGCTTCGAGTACGCCATCGTAAAGGGGCAGCGATTTGGCCAGTAGCTTAATATGAACCTTTGATGAAGTTGCCATTTCTCCCAAGTGACCGAGCAAGCCGAATCCGGTTACATCTGTGCAGGCGCTGACATTCTGGGGATTAAGAATGTTCAAAGATTTCTCATTTGTGCGCATCATCGATGTAAACATTTTTGATAGAGTACCAAAATCAATTTTTGCTCGCATATGTGCAGCTAGTAACGTGCCACTCCCCAGAGGTCTTGTTAGCACTAGTGCATCGCCTAGTCTTAAACCTGACTTTCTGAGCAGTTCATCAGGTTTTGCGAAACCGGTTATAGACATACCGATCGATAACTCCGGGCCTTCGCCGGTGTGTCCACCCACTAATGCAACCCCACATTTCTTTAAGGTTTCATTTATACCAGACAGAACTTGACTGATCTCGTTTTTAATCACTCGATTATCTGCATATGGCAAAGTTACCAGTGCCATAGCGACAATTGGTTTGGCTCCCATCGCGTAAATGTCGTTTAGTGCATGGTTGGTTGAGATTACGCCAAGTAAGTATGGGTCATCAATGAAGCTTCTAAATTGATCAACGGTCTTAACGATTACATTTCCATTAGGAATGGAGAATACTGCAGAGTCGTCTGGTGTATCCAGTCCGATTATTAAATTATCGGGGTTATGCCTGTCAACTTCGGCGATAACTGAATCAAGTATGACCCCTGATACTTTTGATCCACAACCACCGCATCGCATCGCTTCATCGGCTTCATCGTTATTCTCCCCCGGCATTGAAAGATTGTTATACTTTTTCATCCATCGTATGTCTATCCAGTTCTTCACTCTCCAAAGCCAGTCTCCCTGCAGTGCAAAACTTCCATAGGAAGCAATGGCTGATTTATTCCCTGTAGATATCAGCGCTAGTGTTCTTTTTTGAGGAGCATATCGTGCAGGTAATTCTCCGCTGATTGCTCTTTTTAGTGATTCTGCGAGATATGCTCCTTGTCTTACCGCATGTACTCCATTCTTTGGTAGGTTTCTTTCATGCGTAGCAATATCACCCGCTGCGAAAATGTCGGGGTGGGAAACAGATTTTAAATAGTGGTCTACTTTAATAAATCCTTTGCAATCTAACGATAGCTCGGTTTTCGAAAGCCAATCAGGTGCTGAAGCATGGGTTGCAACCACGCTAAAATCGCTTGTCAAAACTAAGCCAGTGTTAGTTTCAACCGTATTTTTTGTGACTTGTGTAACAAGCTGATCCGGTTCAACTCGAATGTGGTTTTTTTCTAATAATCTCACGAACTTTTTTGTCACGGCCCGGGAGTGATTTTCAAGTAAACGTTTTCGATCAGTCACTAAGCAGATAGATGTTTTATTACCGTGGGTAGTGTCTTTTGAAAGCATATTTGAAACTCTATGATGTAAACATAAAGAAATTTCAACCCCCGCTGCTCCCCCGCCGATGACGACTAGATTTAAATTTTCTTGTCGACTTAACAATCGTTTCTCGAGTAGTGACCATTGGCTGATGAAAGTGCTAATGGGCTTTGCGGGAATCGTAAATTCTGCGCCTGATATATGGCTAAGATAGGGTTTTGAACCGATATTTATCGAGAGTAAGTCGTATGATAATTCGGGTCTGCCTTCGCAATATACGATTTTCTTTTCCACATCTACGTTGACTACTTTCGCCTTGTGTAAGCGTACTCCTGCCTTAGTGCACAAAGGCCCCAGGCTTATATGGCATTGATTATGATTGTAGTGTCCAGCTATGAGTCCCGGCACCATTCCGGAGTAGGGTGTTTCCGTTTCGTCCGATATCAGTATCAGTTTAATACCATTGATAGGGAACATCGCAAACTGTCGAATTACTTCGACATGCGCATGACCTCCACCGACCAGTACGATTGTTTTTTTGAAGGGAGTATTTTTCAATTCTTGTTTTTTATGATGGCGGAAGAGTGTGGGAGTCGAACCCACCAAGGACGTGGTACGCCCCTCACCGGGTTTGAAGTCCGGGCGCCCCACCAGGGTGCGATTCTCTTCCTCTTAGACCGTTACCCTTAACAGCAAAGACAATAGCTGCGGGGCGAATAATTCGGCGATTATTACCTAGACGTCCGGTAAAACCCAGATTATCAAAGTATTCTAATAGATCAATCGCAAAGTTTCTTCCTGTTTTTATTTCTTTGCAATATTCAGCTACCGTGAAAACGTGATCGATCGTGCTTTCGGCAAGTTTTTCAGCGGCGAACCCTTGACGCTCCATATAGGATGCCGGCAAATATCGGTTCTTTGCTACCAATACCATTTCGCCGGCTTTAACAGCGTTTTTAAGAGCAGTTTCCAGAGCTTTGTTATCGATCCCAAGAACTTCAGCTGCTTGATGAAGGCTTAACGGACTGCCAGAATTAGGTGCAAGGTAGGCTGAGGCCTTAGCCCAAAGTTGTCGATCAAGCTCAGAAAAGCGAGCGCTATGGGTTAGCAAATGAAATCTCGAACCCCTTTGTCCCAGACGCTGCTTGTTTACCAAAAACTCCATAGCATCTTTTAGGATGCTTATCGTGACATGGGGTTTTAATGCTAATTGAATATCCTTGAGGCTTGCTCCGGGCTGCTCTGGTTTAATGCTGTGAAATACCCCGACGGTTTTTTCTATACGATTCAGTAGGTTCTGCCATTGCTTAGTGCTGAAGACCCACTCATGGGGGTGTTTACCAATACGGATAAGTGATAATGATCCAATAATGTCTTCCACTTTGCCTGTTGTAAGATTATGCGAAATAGCGAAAGATTTAAGTAGCACACCGGATTCGCTTATGTTACTTAAGGCGTTAAGACCATCCCTTGGCACGTGATGGTCCATAGCTTGCAATATGGCGATTCTGGTTGGCCGCGCCCGGCCACGTTTTGGTCCAAAAGGATCGATCACGTGCCCACCTGCAATGGTGCGCTGCGCAGACTGATCACGCAGTACGAAATGGTCACCGTGAACGACAAATACGTCTTGCTCCAGTACTAACTGTGCCAAGCCCTGTCCACTTGGGATAATAGAACCTCCAGATAGAACAGCAACGCGGGCCAGGAGATGCTCTGCACCGATATGCAGATGGGTCGGTGTCCAGTGTTTTAATGCTTTGGTTTCCGAATCGAGCACACGCAAGTCCACATCAATTCTTCTTGTCGGAGCATGCAAACTCGAATGCATCAACCAGTCGCCTCGCTTAATGGAGTTTTTGCTGATACCACGACCTACAATATTTACTGCACAACGTTCACCAGCTTGCGCTCGATCACTTACTTCATTATGCGTCTTTATCCCGCGTACTCGAACCTGTGATTCATCCGACGACAACATAAGGTTATCGTCTATATTGACTATACCGTCAAATACCATACCGGTGATCACGAGACCAACGCCTTTAAGTGTAAATGCTCGGTCTATCGCCATTCGAAAGTGTCCTTCGCAAGAACGTTTGCTTAGTTTTCTTGCCGACTCGGAGAGGTATTTTTTTAATTGATCTACGCCTATATTTTTCGGTGCACATAGAGGGTAGATAGCAATTGCTTTGTGACCCGCATCACCGAGTAATATCTCCACCTGTTTTTGTATTTCCAAAACACGATTATCGTCCACGCGATCAATCTTAGTTATCGTAACAACATATTTATTGATTCCTAGTAAATCAAGAATGGAAAAATGCTCTCGAGTTTGAGGCATCACACCATCATCCGCCGCAACCACCAGCAGACCTAGGTCGATACCGCCCACACCGGCCAACATATTACGAATAAACTTCTCGTGCCCCGGAACATCTACAAAACCTAAGGTTATATTGTCTGGTAATGCTTGATAAGCAAATCCTAAGTCAATAGATAAACCGCGTGTTTTCTCCTCGGGTAGCCGATCGGTATCTGTGCCCGTTAGTGCCTTGATCAGTGAGGTTTTGCCATGATCAACATGACCTGCCGTTGCTATGATCACGGCAGGGTAAGCTGCCGTAAGTTGTTATTAAAACCTACTTCATCTTCAAGGCAGCGTAGATCAAACAGTAGGGCATCATTAGAGATTCGCCCGATAACGGGTATGGGTAGTTGGCGAAAGGCTTTGGCAAGCATTTTTAATTCTTTGCCGGGGCGTCGTAGTTTGGGTTTAGATATTCTAAGCGCAATACTTTCCAATTTATCAATTGGCATCGCTCCACTACCAACTTGACTATGGGTGTGTTCAATTTCTACCTGAAAATTTTTACAGTATTTTCTTATAGTAGGTATAAGGCGAGTTGCTAGTTCTTCGATATCAAGTACATTTCTGGTTAGCCAGCGTAGTGTAGGCAGCTCTTCTGCAAGTGTTGATGGGTTAGTATATAGCTTTAGAACAGCATGTAGCGCGGCTAAGGTTATTTTGTCGGGGCGCAGGGCTCTGGTCATTGGGTTGCGTTTTATTTTTTCGATTAAATCTCTACTACCAACGATTATCCCGGCTTGTGGCCCGCCGAGAAGTTTATCGCCGCTAAAAGTTACAAGATCCGCGCCCGCGAATAGTGTTTCTCTGACTGTTGGCTCATGGGGTAACCCATAGTCTTCTAGATTAACCAGAGTGCCGCTGCCGAGATCAGTGATGAAAGGTAAATCGTGTTTATGAGCAATTTTGGCAAGCTCGGTTTCGTCAACGCTTTTTGTAAATCCCTGAATTTCAAAATTGCTGGTATGTACCTTCATCAATAGTGCAGTTTTTGATCCTATCGCAGTTTCGAAATCTTTTCCGTGTGTTCGGTTGGTGGTGCCAACTTCTATAAGTTTACAACCTGCTCTTGCCATGATGTCGGGCATACGGAATGCACCGCCAATTTCAATCAGCTCTCCCCGAGATACGGGTACTTCCTTGCGGAGTGCCAAACTATTTAACGTTAACAATACAGCAGCAGCATTGTTATTAACCACCAGTGCGCGCTCTGCTCCAGTCAATTGACATAACAGCGTCTCTGGATGTTTATGACGATCACCCCGTTTGCCCGCAATTACGTCAAACTCAAGGTTACTAGCGCCTTGGGCTATTTCGATCATTGCATGGATAGCTGAGGTTGGTAAAGCAGCACGACCGAGGTTGGTGTGCAATAGGGTTCCGGTCAAATTGATTACCGGACGTAATGATGGACGAACAGCTCTATGGACGTCTTCAATCAAGTTGTCAATTAGATCGTTGGACTCAAAGAATTTTCCTGCAAGAACTTGGCAGCGTGCCGACTCTAGTACATTGCGCGCACACTGGGTAACGAGCAGTTCCCCATTATCGTATAGCAATGATGCGATGTTTACATCTTTCAACAGACGATCGACGGAAGGAAGTTTTTTGGGGGTATCAATAATGCTCATATCGCATCTCACGGACCGAAAAGAAAAAATACTAATGGTATTATATTCGCCTGACAATGGCGTTAATGACTTGATCTTCGATAGTTTCACTAATAGTTCAGATTTAATCACCATTTATTGCATATAGATTAACACTGCTGTCCCGTTAAGGAAAAAGAAATGGCCTGGTTTTCGAGCGATTTGATAAAATAGGGTTTACGACAACTCATTGAATCAAATCAAAAAACCAGACCATGGCACATTGTAATACAGTTTTTAA
>CAJQKF010000042.1 GCA_905478855.1 uncultured Gammaproteobacteria bacterium | reverse complement strand
ACATTATTGAAAGTTTACGGAACAGGGCAGTTAAATTGTGCCAATCGGAAGACGAGTTTTAATTGAATCATCAGGAGCCCATCAATAATCACCTTTACTTAATTCCCTTTAGTGCTAACCGTAGCGAATTTGTTGTTAAGAAAAGTCGATTTATTGGATGTATTCAACATGTTACGAGTCGTTCGGATGCCATGAACTTTCTTGAATCTATGCAGCTTGAGTTCTCGGATGCATCGCATCATTGCTGGGCGTATCAGTTGGGTAATCCGCTGTTTGCTCACAACGCTGCGATGAGTGACGATGGTGAGCCATCAGGTACTGCAGGTAGTCCGATAGTAAATGTGATGAAACACCAGCCTGTTGGGGATTGCATGGTGATTGTAGTGAGGTATTATGGTGGCATTAAATTAGGTGTGGGTGGACTGGTACGAGCCTATTCTACTGCCGCTAAAATGACATTCGATAATTTACCAACGCGACAACATATCACTTTGAAGGAGCAGAAATTAATTATTGATTATGCTGACGAGCAATTTTTACGGCACTGGCTTAAGACTAATAACGGCACGGTCATCGATATGCAGTACAGTGACTGTATCGTTTGTAAGGTTTCCATACCCTATGACTCCCTTAATGATCTAACTGAATTGTCTGCTTCTCGTCATTGGAAAATTGTTTTAAAGTAATGTGAGAAACGCCCAGTTTATTCTTACTGAAGAGGTTGACCTAGTATGAATGAAAAAAATGAAATTGATCCGAGATTAAAGTCGGTTTACGAAAACAAACTGGATAAGACTGATTTATATGATAAATGGGCTAGTACTTATGATGAAGATTTGATTAATGATCTAGGTTACGTTGCCGATCAAAAAGCCTGTGAGATATTATCCGAACTGGTAACTGATACGAGTGCTTACATTCTGGATGCAGGCTGTGGAACAGGATTGGTAGGTGGGCGTCTGCGTTCCGCTGGATATCAAAATATTGATGGAAGTGATTTCTCTACAGGAATGCTAGCAAAGGCTAAAGATACAAATGCGTATAATAATTTGTTTCAGCATGATTTAACCAAACCACTCGCTTTGAAGGCGCCCTATGAGGCACTTATTGCCGTTGGTGTATTTGGCTTCAATACCCCGTCATTTGAGCATTTAGGGCATTTAACCGATTGTTTGGTATTGAATGGTTATGCTGTTGTTACTGTAAATGGCAAAGCTTGGGATGATAATAACTGGCAGAAAAGAATCAACGAATTTAGTTTGTATTATCCTAATGTCCAACTTCATAAAGTTGTAACCATCGAATACTTGACGACAGATGGTATAGATGGACAGGTATTAGTATTGCAAAAAAAATGAAGGCGTTGAGTTAGTTATGAGTATAACTATTTCATCCCACCCAGCATTGACGCCACTATGGTCTAACATATTTTCGAAGAGTAACCTCACTGTAAGGTAGTCACCTTTATGAGTGGCGAAATATGTATCTGATTTATTAGAACTAAACGCTACTCAACCCGCCATTCGCCAGGTTGCAGTGAGTCAAGTGACCAGTTGCCTATTTGCGTCCTAATTAGCCGAAGAGTTGGAAAGCCGATGGCAGCTGTCATTCTCCTAACCTGACGATTTTTGCCTTCTCTAATAGTTATTGATAACCAGCTTGTGGGTTTATTTTTACGAAATCGGACGGGTGGATCTCGGAGCCATAGGTTGTCTGGTTCAGTTTTTTTCTGAACGATAGCGGGACGTGTTTTACCGTCTTTCAAGTGTATCCCTTGGCGAAGCGGTTGTAAGTCGATGTCAAGCGGTACACCTTCTATTTGCACTAAGTATGTTTTGGCCATCTTTTTTGTTGGGTTTGCAATTTTGTGCTGCAGTTTCCCGTCATCAGTTAAAATCAATAATCCTTCGGAATCTCTATCTAATCTTCCCGCTGTGTAGACCTTGGGTATTGAAATATAGTCGGCCAGAGTTTTTCGTCCTTGTTGGTCGGTAAATTGGCAAAGAACATCATACGGCTTATTGAAGAATACGATTGTCATCTTATTTAACCTCGACCTCTTAAGATTCTTTCGAGTACTAGATAAATTTGCAGAAACCAGGGAAATTTTTGCTTATTCATTTGCTCATTGTTGTAGTTATCTTTTTGATAATACGATTCAGATATATCAGTTCTTTGGGATCAAGAGTATTCTCAATATCCCTTTGTCTTTGTTCAAAAAGCGGTTTAACTAAATCCAACTTTTGTTGACCAACGTGATCTAACGCCAACCATTTAATTCGTTTATTGATACTGTCAGGTGTGATGGTAACGAGTTTTCTTCCTGACAAACTTGATACAGTGCGGCTAATCTGCGCTGGGTCAATTAATAGAATTCGATGCAGATCTGCGGCTGTAAGACGGTCAAATAATTCAATAGCCAGAAGAATGCGATAGTCCGTTAATTTTAATTCGCTGCCTTGAAGTTTTTCCGCGCCGTCAATTTCTAGAGTTCTTGCCAAATAGGCTATTTGGAATGTGAGGTTTTGTTCAAGACTCTTTAGAGCTTGCTCGGATTTGCGCTTAATACGTGAGTCATATGTCATTGCTGAATAGTGAGTGATAATTATTGATTAGTCAATATTAATGTTGACTAATCAAGTTTATAGGCGTTACATTCAACCTTTGTTATTAGTCATGAACAAAGTTTTTTTTTGGATCTTGGCGGAATGTACACTTTTACCTTGGTTAGTTGACATGACAGATCTGTTTGATAATCCCATGGGACTTGCTGGATTCGAGTTTGTCGAGTTTTCAGCGCCTGAAGAAAATATTCTAGAACCACTTTTCGAATCCATGGGATTTAAGAAAGTTGCGGTACACAAATCTAAGCGTGTATTTCTGTTTAGACAAGGTGAAATTAATTTTGTAGTAAATTATGAACCTGGTAGTTTGGCCAGGTATTTTGCTGAAGAGCATGGTCCAGCAGCATGTGGACTAGCGTTTAGAGTAAATGATGCCCACAAAGCCTATTATGGAGCGCTGGAAAGGGGTGCCCAGCCTCTTGATATCCCGACAGGCCCAATGGAATTACGGTTACCTGCTATAAAGGGTATTGGTGGTGCGCCGATTTATTTGATTGATCGATTTACAGAGGGCTCATCAATCTACGATATCGATTTTCAGTTTATTGCAGGAGTTGACCGAAACCCTGAAGGATGTGGTTTTCATACCCTCGATCATTTGACTCACAATGTGTATCGTGGACGAATGGACTATTGGGCGAACTATTATGAGGCGCTCTTTAATTTTAGAGAATTACGTTATTTCGATATCAAGGGTGAATATACCGGATTAACTTCTAAGGCTATGACCGCACCCGATGGCAAAATTCGAATTCCATTGAATGAAGAGGCATCCGGTAAATCAGGCCAAATTGAAGAGTTTCTTATGTCGTTTAATGGCGAAGGAATACAACATATAGCTCTAGCATGTGATGATTTACCACTATGCATTGACCGTTTGAAGGTAAACGGTGTTCCACTTATGGCGGCTCCACCAGAGGCCTATTACGCAATGCTGGAGGAACGATTACCCGGTCACGGAGAATCTGTTGAAGCACTTCAGACTCGCGGGATATTACTTGATGGCACGACCAACGACGGAGACCCACGTTTACTCTTGCAGATTTTTTCAAAAACAGTGCTTGGGCCAGTGTTTTTTGAATTTATTCAGAGAAAGAAAGATCAGGGTTTTGGCGAAGGAAATTTCAAAGCGCTTTTTGAGTCAATTGAACGAGACCAAATACAACGAGGTGTGATTTAATAAGACTCTTGAGTCTGGCGATCTTGGCGGTCAGACAATTTTTCCTGTTTTGAAGGTTATGTGAAATGCTAATACGACATGGTTTTATTTAGTGTCTACTTGGACTGACTTTAGTACTCTTGACCACTGCGTCCTTTGCCGGATACTCAAATAAGTGGCGAATCGAGGTTAGTGAACGCGCAAGAAATGACGGTATTTTGTTATTTCGATTTACTCCGAAAGGCGAAGACGATTTCCAAATAGAGGTACCTATTGCAGAAGGAATAAGCGAAAACAGTGTGGCCCACCAAATTCGTTCTACGTTTCGTAAACACCTGTCGCGTGATAAGTTTACTGTTGAAGTTGATGACGGCGAAGATGTGTTGGTAAAAAGAAAGCGGGGCTCACCAGTTTTTGATTTAGATATTTTAGAAGACACCGTGAAGGGCACACGAATTAATCTCGACAAAGAATAGACTTATAGTTGGGATAGTTTTACTTTCAAATGATCATTGTTATTGAGTTGGAGTATTAAAATGACCAATTACAAATCTATGTTATATCTACTATTACTTGTATTAATAGTTATCTTGCCGACACAACCTAATTATGCATCTACAGAAAAGGTGAGTGGCAAGATAACGGGTGTTGTTAGCCATCCAATGCCTAACTGGTTTAAGGATAGTTTTCTTGATTTTGCTGATGATGTGGATGAAGCAACCAGCAAGGGCAAACATGTAATGCTGTTTTTTCATCTTGAAGCGTGCCCCTATTGTACCCGCATGCTAGTTGAATCTTTTGAACCCGAGTTGTTGAGTAAGCGTATACAGAAAGACTTTGATGTAATTGAAGTTAATATTAAAGGCGATCGACTGATCCAATTTAATGAAACGTTGGCGTTAAGCGAAAAACAACTGGCAGAGACACTTGGTGTGCAGGCTACACCGGCTATTGTTTTTCTTAATAAAGATAACAAGTTTATTACTAGAGTTAATGGCTATCGATCC
Source organism: uncultured Gammaproteobacteria bacterium (assembly GCA_905478855.1). Taxonomy (GTDB): domain Bacteria; phylum Pseudomonadota; class Gammaproteobacteria; order Arenicellales; family CAJQKF01; genus CAJQKF01. Next base: position 27,877 of record CAJQKF010000042.1, on the reverse strand, counting down.
CCCAGCCGTTTTGAGCAAGTATTAAATTATGTTTCTACTAATGCCTATGCCTCGGTTAGTTTGGAATCGTATATGCAAGAAAACCTTAAACGCAATGTTTATACGTTACGCGATCATTCTCTGTTTTCTAGCGATACCGACTTGTCAGTTGATGGGCCTGTTGCCGTTATTATAGAGGACACAAGTTGTAATGATTGCGCCGAGTTGCACGCTCGTATGTTGGGTCGAGACGATATCTTACAACAGCTTGAAAAATTTACCGTCATACGATTCAATGCTGAGACAGATGCTCAAATTAGGGGTTTGGACGGACAAGTGACTAACGTTCGAGAATTTATTTCTCATCATAAGATATTATATAGACCCGCTATTCTCCTTATTGATGATGCCACGATCGTTAAAAGATATGATAGCTTGCCGTTTAGTTATCATTTTAGGGAAGGGCTCCGTTTCGTCGCAGATGGATTTTACAAGAATGAACTATATAAAGATTATTCTGAAAGACGAAGAGATGAGTTGTTGGCAGCAGGGGTGAATATCAATTATAAAGAATAAGATCGCTTTTATATTTTATGCTATGACTAAAGTTTTATCGATAAAGGGGGAATTAAGCGACAAAAATAATGAGCAAAATCCCTGAGCTAATGAATAGTATTCCGAAGATTTCGATTTGCGTTACTTTTTCTCGAAAGAATAGAGTCGTTGCAATAAAAGTAAACAATAATTCAATCTGACCCAGGGCACGAACATAACTCGCGTTTTGTATCGTGAATGCTGTAAACCAACCCACAGACGCTAGCATCCCTGTAACGCCTACGGCACCAGCCCAGCGCCACTCTTGAATTACTTTTTGCAACTGACCTTGTTCTTTAACGAGTAACCAGATGCCCATGACTACTGTTTGAATCACAAGAGTAATTGCTAGAGTAAAGCTTGCTGACATTATGAAATTATCGTGTTCTAAAGATAAAGAAGCGCCACGATAGAAAATCACCGACCCGCCAAGCCAAGCCGCGCAGATAATGCCAATTAGTGTAGAGCGTTGTCGAAGTCCAGAAAATAAACTGAGCCAGGATATATTTGCTTGACCTATGCTGAGCGCTAGTAATCCTAAAACACTAATGGCAATGGCAAGTATGGCGCCAAAACTGAGCCCATCTCCTAGTAATAGGGCACCAAATATCGCCACTGTTACAACTTCGAGTTTCGAAAAAGTTGTACCTACCGCAAAACTATGGAAAGAAAACATCCATAAAAGAAATACTGTAAACATTATTTGACATAGGCCACCGAGTAGACAGTATAAATAAAAAGTCGCGTTTGGTTTTGGCCATTCATAGCCCGCGAAATAATTTAATGCATAGACATACAGTAATGCGAAAGGCACCGCATAAAAAAATCGAGCATAGGCGGCGCCGGTGTTTGAAAGCTTGCCTTTTAAGTGTTTTTGGAGAGCAGACCGTAGATTCTGGAAAAAAGCCGCGGCAATAGTTATTGGAATCCAGGCTTCAATCATTTTTATCCAGCATTATTAAGTTAGTGGTTGTGTTGGCAAATCCAATCTGCACATTCTTGTAGCGTAGTACGAGCATTATGCAGATGTGATGACATATGGGCATACCCGTGGAGAACTTGTGCGTATTCTGATAAACGATTCTCAATACTGAATTGATTTAATCGTACACACAAAGCAGCGCTGTCGTCGCGAAGTGGGTCAAGTGTGCAACAGGTTACAAGTGCGGGCGGAACGCCCTGTAAATTTTCTTCTAGCAAGTCAAAACCACAGGTTTTCGGGTTCACATTTTCACCGAGGAGGGCCGTTGCGTAAAATTGCATATCATCATTGGATAGACCGACTTCCGGGGTGCCTTGTGTGCGTCGACTAATGGAGTCCGTTAGACCATATGAGCCGTATATAAGGCAAAGGGATCTCAACTGACCGGGATGACTCGATGCCGTTTTTATCGCACAGTATAATGCCATGTGCGCGCCTGCGGAATCACCGCATAAACTAACGTTACCGGTTACGATTCCTAACTTTGTGTTGTGATCTAAAATGAACTGGACAACCGCTACAGCATCATCATGAGCTTCTGGGAAACGGGATTCGGGTGACAGCTTATAATCCACGCCGATGATGATGTGTCCAGTTCGCTCGGCTAATTCTCGCATCATCCTGTCGTGTGTCTGTAAATTTCCAAGGACCCATCCTCCGCCGTGGAAAAACACGATTGTGGGGTTGAGTTCATTGGTACTAGCTGATACCGGAACATGGGTTCGGCACGGTATAGCGGAACCGTTGTGCACCACATGCCAGTCGTGCTGGGTTGCCATTTTCGGGCCGTCTTGATTCCAATAGGCTCTTGAATGATTATATTGATGTCGATAAGCGGTGAGGTCGGAGGGGCCACTGCAAGGTATTTCCGAACATAGTTTGGCATCAATTTTCAGTGCTACTATCATCTCGTTACTTAAACTTTTGTTCATGAGACAGAAATTCAAAGGCATTAGTTTTAGGATGCTTAGTATTAGAAAACAACCGCAAAAAACATACAAGATAAACTTATAGTTTAGTATCTGGTATACACCAAATCGTTTTCTAGAGCCCACTGTCAATTGATGTTTGCAGATAGTTAGGAGCTTGCCCTCACTCTTTGCCTAGTATTATTACTGATTGACCGCAGTTTTGATTGAGATTTAAGTTTTGCCTATATGGTTTTTTCTTCGCTGCCAAAATACGCTATTAACGCAGGAAGAAATGTCGCGATTTCCATGCTCATTAATGTAAAGCGAGCATCGAATTCTGCTGCTGGGTCGGAACTCCCGTCCTGAGCTGCTTCTTCTTGGAGAACATCCGAAAAACGTAATTGTTTAATTTCCAGTGCGTCGTTGAGAATAAAAGATAATCTTTCATTCCACTCCAGTTGGAGCTTAACCACTACTTTTCCCGCCTCTAAATGAGGTTGTAACTCGCCGCTCATTAAGTCTTGGTGCGAACATTTGACAACTGCACTCGATTCCTCGGTGGATCTTAATTCACAACTCTGACCGACAACGAGCGACGCTGGAAAAGGCGTATCGCCCGATAACCATTTTGTAAATAGGGCGATAGTCGAGCTATCCACCGCTAATGGTGATAGCTTTAATGTGCCTAAGCTTTTTCGTAACTGTACGGTTAGCTCTTCTGCCTTGCTTCTGCTAGAAGTGTCAACGATAAGTAATTTCTCGTTTGTCAGTAGTAGAGCGTTTGTATAACGAGAGCGGGTAAAAGCACGGGGCATCATTTCGAAAACGATTTCTTCCTTCATTTGGGAGCGTTCTTTTCTGCCTAGCTTACGATCTTCTTTAAGCTCGATTTCGGAAACTTTTTCGTCCAGAGCTTCATTAACAACGCCGGCTGGTAGTAAGCGTTCTTCCCGTCGCAAGGATAAAAGGCCGGAGTTATTGCCGCCATGACACAAACTTATGCCGAGATCTCCGCTTGGTGAAACCCAGCCTTGACTGTATGGCTGGTCGGATAAACAGGGATGAAACGCATCTTTTTCAAGTTTCTCCTGCCAGTCCTGCTCAGAGAACTGTGGAGTCTCTTCGAGTTGATATATAACGAGATTTCTAAACCATTTCATAATTAGTCCTGTTCAAAACTTTCTAGTGTGCTTTCAAGTTTAGCGACGCCGCCTGGAACATCGACATTTACACCCATTGTTTTAATACTGGAACCAAGTGCATGCAATGTTCTAAATAAGTTGTGACTTCGACTTTGTTCACCCATTTGGCCGATTCGAACAATAGGTGGCCCAAATGAGCCGGATATTTCGACTCGGTAGCGCCGTCGCATATTGTCGAGTAGGGTGGCGGAATCTACACCATTTGGAACCACAATACCAACAACAGAGTTTAGGCGTATTTCTTCCGGAATAAATAATTCCAAACCGAGTGCTTCGATACCTGCCTGTAGTGCTTTTGAACAGCGCAGATGACGCTCAAAACGCACACGCAATGTTTCATGGCAGATCAATCGGAGGGCTTCATGCAGGGCGAGTATTCCGGATACCGGGGCGGTATAGTGATAGGACTTTTTATTCCAGAACTTATCGGCTAGCTTAGCGTCAAGGCACCAATGATGCAGTCGATCCGGTCGCGACTCGATACGCTCCCAAGCATTGGTAGAAAATGCCACTAGTGATACCCCAGGAATAGATGCGAGACCTTTTTGTCCACCCGTTATAACGGCGTCTACACCCCACTTGTCCATTTTGAGTGGCATAGTGCTCAGTGTACACACAGCATCGACGATAACCTGAGTGTTGTATTGCCTTGCTAAGTTGCAGATCTGTCGAATATTTCCGTTATATACGGTGCTTGAAGTCTCACCCTGTACCATGGTCAGTGTTTTGGGTTGATGTTTTTCTAGATAGGCTGCGACCACCGCTAAATCTACCGGTTGACCATCGGGCACATTGATTCGCTCAACTTGGGCATTGATTCGCTCTGCCATTTCGGCAAGACGACTACTAAAGAAACCATTACAAATAGAGACGACGGTGCTGCTAGGCTCGATTAGATTAACAATTGCCATTTCCATGGCCGCTGATCCCGGCCCAGCGACACCTAAAATATGCTGGGAGTGAGTTTGAAAAACGTAACGCGACATATCCTTTACTTGCTCAATTATCTGCGACATTGTTTGGCCAACGTGATTGATTACAATTGAGTTCGCCTGTGCAACCCTATGGGGTATAGGTACCGGTCCTGCTCCCATCATGAGTAATGGTTCTGATGGGAGAATTTTATCTAGTGAAACGATGTGGCGCGGTACGTCAATATTCATAGTCGTGATACTGTTTTGATGTGCATTGATTGTCTTTTTCGATACTCCGTATAACCAACAGTATTACTTAATTTGGGCGACGCAACCCAATAATGTATTTCGTAACGTGAAATGCATTAGTCCAAATAATGTATGTGAAGGTCAGCGCAAAGCTGAGCTGATGAAGAGGATTGATGCGTAATTCTTAAAATAGTTTTTGACGGATAGACTGAAATAACTCTTGGGTCTCATACCAGGAATAAGCCGCCTTTATGAAATTCTTTCTAAGGGGGTGTAAAGGAAACTTCTTTAAGGTAGTCATTATCTTTGGAATTTTAGTCTTTTCACCAACGGCTAATTGGGCAAGTTTTTTCCCTGTCCACGTGCCCATCGCCACACCGTTGCCATGGTATGCCATACCGGTCCATGCATTATTCCAATCTGGTATGGCGCCAACATACATGTTCATAGTACGACTCAAGCATACAAGACCCGACCAAAACCACGGTGTTTCGATGTGTGCCCAAGCAGGAAACATGCGTTCGAAATCATGACGTGCCCGAACGTGACTTTTCTTCACACTATTCTCAGAAAGGGATGTGCCGCCTCGTAGCCCAAATAAGAAGTGTCTATTTGGCATCAAACGAAAATAATGTAATAAACGTCTGCTGTCGTAACACATTTCGTGTGCTGTCCATCCTTGTTGTTGTAGTTCTTGAGCGCTTAGTCTTCGACTAACGAGAATATTGGAAACCGTCGGCAGGTATCTCCCAGATAAGCCTTTTATCCAGTTATCCGCAGTATAGCCATTGGTTGCCACAATCAGTTTTTTACATCGGGCGACACCTTGTGCGGTTCGCAATAAATAGCAATTATCTTGGCGTTCGATTGTACTTACTTTACTATTGCCAAATAGCATGCCGCCGGTGTTTAGGTAATGATTTCTTAGGCCATTGACGTATTTTCTTGGATTGATAGCAAAGCCGTGGGGATTCTGCACGGCGCCGTGGAAGGCGCTACTGGAAAGACCTATTTCTTTTAATGCAGACGGTGAATAAATAGTGCTTTTTAAACCGAAGTTATGTTGCATAAACTTTGCGTCTGCTACCAGATCTTTCATTGCATAGGAATCATGAGCCATTTCCCATTCCCCATTTGAATGCTTGTCCACTTTTAGCGACAGCGAATCTAAATTCTCCTCAACGCTCTCAATTGATTGTATTTGAGCGCGATAGAACTGTTTTGCGTTATCAAGGCCATGTTTTTGTATGAGCGAATGCCAAGAGTTTTTGCTTCCTCCCATACAAACGAAGCCTCCATTCCTTCCAGAGGCGCCCCAACCACTATGGGATGCGTCTAAAATTGAGACAGATAGTCCTTTGCGTACTAATTCAATGCCGGCGTTTAATCCTGTTATTCCTGCACCAATAATTCCAATGTCTACTGTAACTTCGTCCGTAAGAGGGGTGATTTGAGCAAGATCAGTATTCTCGGTGGTGTCCCAGAAATTGGCTGGTAATAACCCCGATCGATAGGCATCAGGTTCATATAATCGTTTCATTATGCAATCCAATCGGCCCAAATCGATGTGCATTGGGAGGGAAGAGGAACACAACAACCAAGGTCTGCCCACGGTTGTCCGGGTCGATGAAAATCAGACCCCACGGAGGCGGAAAGTTGATGACCAACACTGAGCTTGGCGAGTTTCTGGGTGACCAGAGGATTTTGCCGGCCCGAGATAACTTCAATAGCATCCCCTCCTAGGTCTGCAAAATCGGAAATCATTTGTTCTAACTGCCGATCTGATATCGTATACCGAGATGGATGCGCTAAAACCGTCTTTCCACCAGCCGCATGTATTCGCTGAATAATTTCTGAAACGTTTGGCCACTCATGTTTGCAGTGTCCAGACTTCCCATCTCCAAGAAGTCGATGAAACGCCTTCTTTTGGTTAGACACCACTCCCATTTGAACGAGTGCTTCGGCAAAATGGGGTCTACCGGGGCTTTCTGTTTTACCGTTTATACATGCTGCAGAGTAAGTATCCATATAGCCTATTTTCTCCAGTTTTTCTCCAATACGGATCGCACGTTGCTTCCGTAATTCTTGTTGTGACTGAATAAATTTAATGAGTTTGGGTTCTTCTAACTCGAAGTTTAAACCGACAACGTGAATTTCCTTATTTTGCCAATGACAGGAAAATTCGATACCGTTAATTAGGCGAATGGATCCGGTGTCTAGCTTTGTGAGTGATTGTAACCCTTTGACCGTATCGTGATCCGTAATAGCCAATAGATCTACGGAATTAGCTCTGGCTCGGGAAAGTAAATCCAATGGTGTTAATACACCATCCGAGGCATCGGTATGGCAGTGTAAGTCGACTTTCATTTGTAGTGCTAAGTACGCCTTTTTGTTCCAAAGTTTAGAAATTCATAATCAGTTGAGAACTTACATGAAAATCCGCGGTTGCCAAAGATATATTTACTATGCATTATTGCCACCCGAAAAGATTAATCAGTTTATAACAGGTTCTATATGAAACGAAGTCATGCTTATGGCGTTGCGCTCGCTCTTGGAGGAGGAGTTTGCCTTAGTATGGCGGGGGTTCTACTCAGACATATTGAGAGTGCTGACGGTTGGCAAATTCTATTTTATCGATCTATTTCGTTTTTTATTACTCTGTTAATGATTCTATGTTTTAAATATAGACGGCAGACATGGTATGCATTTAAGGCAACTGGCTTGAAAGGTGTCGCTGGTGCAGTGATTTTAGCTTTGGGCTCCGTTGCATATGTATATGCCATATTACTAACCACAGTCGCAAACGCAGTCTTTATTATTGGAGCGGCTCCATTGGTAACCGCCTTGCTTGCGTGGGTTCTGTTTAAAGAACTTATAGGCGTGTGGGGATTACTCGCAATGATTGCGGCCTTTGGTGGTATAGCGCTTATGTTCCTTGATGGCATGTCTACTGGCGGTTGGTTGGGCCATTTAATAGCACTGCTAGTCGTCTTAAGTTTTGCCTTTTACCTATTGATTATCAGGGATTGCCGTAATATCGACATGCTGCCGGCGACCTGTTTGGCTGGAATTGTTGCTGCCGTTTTGTCATTTTTCATGGCAACCGACTTAGCTATTAATATCAATGATTTAGTGATTTCAATATTGCTTGGGGCGGTACAATTTACCCTTGGCTTTATGTTGCTGACGATAGCAGCACGTTATATCGCCGCATCAGAGGTGGCACTTTTTTCCCTTAGTGAAGCGCTATTAGCTCCAATATGGGTATGGTTGCTTGTGGACGAAGTACCAAGCCGATTGACTATTATTGGCTGTGGAATCGTATTTGTTTCAGTCGTTTGCTACGGTTTAATAGCGATTCGCCGAGAACGTTTACGAATGAATCTGGTCTACAACGTTGAGTGAGTGGTTTGTGTATATTATTAGAACCGATGATCATCTTTTGTATACAGGCATTACGACGGATATAGATAGACGTTTTAGTGAGCATAAAAGCTCTGTGAAGGGTGCTAAATTTTTTCGTGGGCATAAAGCTGATCGAATTGTGTATCGTGAATCAGGTCATGATCGTTCGAGTGCGTCGAAAAGGGAGTATGCGATTAAAAAACTTAGCAAAAAAGATAAACTCATTCTAACCAAACAGTACGATACCCCGTAATTACAGCGATCTTTATTTTACTACCAAGAAAACAGTCCAGTTATGTATACCTTTTATGCCCTACCGTTAAGCACGTATTGCGCTAAAGTACGTATAGTCCTGCGTATGAAATCTGTTGAGTTCAAAGAATTGGTGCCCCCTGGTGGCAGCTATACTGCAACAGAGTATCAACAAATTGTCCCTGCAGGATCAATTCCTGCAATAAAAAAGGGAGATTTTGTGGTACATGATTCGGATGCTATTGTTGAATATCTTGAAGATAAATATTTAACTCCGTCGATGCGTCCTGCAAATATAGAGCAGTGTGCTCAACTTAGGGCTATATCTCGATTTCATGACACTCGATTAGAAGCATCTGTCCGGGCATTATTTCCGATGGTAAAAAAAGGCATGATGAAAGTCGCCGAATCTGAGATACAGTTAGCCGCAGATCGTTTGTTCGATGATATTTTTCGTTTAAGTAAAATTATAAATCCGCACCCCTTTCTAAATGGTGAGACTATTTCCTTGGCTGATTGTGCATTTCCTACAACGTTATGGATGGCTGCAGATTTGTTAGAATCCCTTGGCCAGAAACTTCATTTTCCGAATGTTATTTCAGATTGGCTTGAGAATTTGCAGCGTAATCCTATTATCGAAGACGAGGTTACAAAGAACAGGTTAGCAATTGCGAATTGGATTGCTTCGTTTAATACTCATCATTAACAAAACTAACAATCAATCTAGTGATGCGACAATTCTATTGTGTGCGTGTAAAGCCGCAACTTTATAGGCTTCAGCCAAAGTCGGGTAGTTAAAGGCGTTCTCGAGGAAATAGTCCAGAGAACCTTTAAGGGTTAAAACAGCTTGCCCAATATGAATCAACTCTGTTGCCCCTTCACCAACAATATGAACACCAAGCAAGCGTCTGGTTTTAAGTGAAAATATACTTTTCATCATTCCGGATTGAAGCCCCATTACTCGGCCTCGCGAAGTTTCACTTAAAGGAGCAATACCCACCTCATAGGGAATACCTTTTTTAATAACTTCTTCTTCAGTCATGCCAACAGACGAGATTTCAGGCACTGAGTAAATGCCGTACGGAAAATACTCCGAAGCGCTTTGAACGGGCTGCGCAAAGGCATGCAACGTAGCAAATCGTCCTTGTTCAAGAGCGGTAGAAGCTAAGCTAGGGAAACCAATCACGTCTCCACAAGCATAAATATTTTTTACTGACGTCTGAAAATGTTCGTTAACCGCAATGCGCCCTCGGTGATCCACATCAATACTTACTTGGTCTAACCCTAACTTATCAGTGGCGCCAACTCGTCCTGCGGCAAATAACACCACTTCCGATGCGATTGCGCGTCCGTTTTCTAGCTTAACTACCACTCCGCCTTTGGCGCGTTTTTTCACTTCCCCGACTTTTTGACCAAACTGCAGGCGTAATCCGTTTTCACTTAGATCATGTTGAAAATACTGGATGATTTCTTTGTCGATAAAATCAAGCATGCTATCTCTCGGTTCGACAAGTGTGACGGCAACGTCCAGTGCCTGAAAGATAGTGGCGTATTCAACACCAATAACTCCAGCCCCAACCACGGTGAGAGAGCGGGGAAGCTCCTTCATGTTTAGAACCTCATCCGTGTCGATAATCGATACGCCGTCAAATGGTATATTATCTGGACGATACGTGCGTGTGCCTACCGCGATAATAAAACGTTTTGCTTTTACTAGTTGGGAATCTCCAGCAATAGTCTTAATTTCAACGGTTGTCTTATTCACGAATGACGCAAACCCGTGAAGGATTTCAACCCGGTTCCTGTGGAGTTGATGCTCGAAGATGTCGACTTCCCGTTGGAGTGTAAGATCTAGCCTCTGCATAAGATCTGAGGCGGTTATGTCCTTCTTTACTCGATACGAATGACCGTAAAATCCGCGTTCACGCCAACCACTAAGATTCAGTACGGTTTCCCGCAAAGTTTTACTTGGAACGGTTCCCGTATGCACACACACACCACCAATTTGGGATTGAGCATCAACAATCGCAGTGCGGTGCCCGAGCTTTGCGGCTTGAATGGCCGCTGATTTACCGGCCGGACCACTTCCGATAATCAGAATGTCGTAGCGCTCTGTTTGACTTTTCATTGTTGTTTGCTCTTATAAGTTTTTTCGATAATCATAGCATAGGTGGTCTATATTTCTTGTCTTAACCATACCCAAGCTATGAGTCTTCATTTTTAGTATCGCTCTAAAAAGCAGCTAATCTCGACATGAATTTAGATAACAACGTCTACCGTAAGGTTATTACCACACAAATGATTGACCGGGTTCAGTGTAGGCTGTAAAACTGCACTTTGTGTTTGACGGTAACGGAATTTGTGCTAGGTAGTTAATTATTTATCACCTTAGCCGTCATGTGGATAATAGTAAGAGATAAAGTAAAGTGCCTCAACGAGAAAGACGCAGTACCGGACGAAGCCCCCGCACTTTTGATAATAGTGTTGCGTCACCCTGTGTACAGGTATGTGAATTAGATGACGATAATATATGTATGGGTTGTCTGCGTTCTGCGGATGAAATTAGAGATTGGATGATAATGAGTCGGCAGCAAAAATTAGTCACAATGGGAAATGTCGCGGTCCGTAAGAAGCGAGAGTGGTAGTGAGTCAAACCCAACGCGGCTTAGTCTGGGTTGTTTTTTCAGGATTGGTATTTGTTACTTTTATTATCGTGATTCGTTACGTCGGTACTAATCTACATCCTATACAATCTGCGTTTATTCGTTATGCATTATCGTTTGTTGTTCTTTTACCTATAATTCTGAAGCGAGGCTCTGGAATATTTGTAACTCGCAATGTAGGGCGATATGCTATTCGAGGATTTTGCCACGCCCTTGGGGTTTTATTGTGGTTTTATGCTATTACTCAAATACCCGTTGCCGAAGCAACGGCGCTTAGTTATCTTTCTCCAGTATTTGTGCTTATCGGTGCTGGTCTATTCCTTGGTGAGCACTTTTCAATAACCCGTTTGTTTACCGTGATTGCAGGATTACTCGGGGTGTTGATAATTCTTCGTCCGGGTTTTATAGAAATAAGTACGGGCGCGATTGCTATTCTTTTCTCGGCGCCGTTATTTGCATTATCCAAGTTGTTGGTTAAGGACTTACTTCGCGAGGATGAAAGTATTACCACAGTACTTTACCTTTCCATTTTCGCTACACTGACGCTATTTTGGCCGGCGCTATGGGTGTGGACAGACCCTAGCATAATCGACTTAAGTCTACTTTTGCTTGCCGCAGTGCTTGCGACACTAAGCCACTATATGATGGCTAGGGGACTTAAACTAGTGGATGTAACCGTGGCACTGCCCGCTGAACTACTCATGCTGGTTTGGGCAACTTTATTCGGCATGTATTTATTTGATGAGAACCCTAGTATTTGGGCTGGTATAGGCGGTGCCGTAATAGTTTTCAGTTTATGGATGTCTAGTCGTGATCAAAATAGTCAACCAAGTATCAAATAATTACAGAAAATGAATTTCTCGAAGTGGTCTAACCATGCGAAGGGTATTGCTCTTAGTGGGATAGGAGTACTCATAATTTCCCCAGATGCCTTGTTCGTGCGCCTGGTTGACACAGATGTTTGGACAATAGTATTTTGGAGAGCGTTCTTTGTCGCTATTGGATTGACGCTTATAGTGCTCGCAACAAAACGAACACTCTCCGTAAAGGCGTTCACCTCAATGGGAAGACCCGGGCTTTTAATTAGCGTTTTATATGCCTGTGGAATGACTGCATTTATTTACGCGGTAGAGCATACTTCGGTTGCTCATACGTTGATTATACTAAGTACCACACCTCTGTTTGCGGCTCTTGTTTCCTGGTTCTGGATTCGCCAACATATTAGCAGAAGAACTTGGATAGCAATTGGTGTAGTAGTACTTGGTATAGTCGTGATGTCATCCGCAACAGGGGAGCAGAATACTTCCGTGGTAGGAGACCTAGCAGCCATTTTAGGTGCCTTTTCTTTAGGTACTACATTTACAGTAGCCCAACGATATCCTAATCAGTCCATGTTGCCCGGGTTTATCATCGGAGCGTTACTACTTGTTTTAGTGATGAGTTGGCTTGCCTCTCCCTTATCTGTATCGGTTAATGATATGATTTTTTTATCAATAATGGGGTGTATCCTTCTTCCGCTTGGAATGACTTTTATGTATTTAGGGCCGCGATATATATCGTCTGCTGAAGTTGGACTGATGATGCTGTTGGAGACCGTTCTAGGGCCGTTGTGGGTATGGGTGGTTATGGGTGAGTCTCCTAGTGGTCGGACACTCACTGGAGGCGCTATTATTATTAGTGCATTGATTTTAAATCTATATATAGGGATTCGAAGTCAATCGAAATATATGCGTTGAGCTATTACGCTATAGGATTATCTGTCGCACTCTCGTTTGGTTTACTAATGGTGAGCTGTAATAACAGAATAGCGGAAACTACGATACTGATGCCTACTAACTGCTGCAGCGTTAATGTCTCACCCAATAAAACATATCCAAATAATCCGGCCCAAACCGGCGCAGAATTATCGATGATGGCTGTGCGTAATGGTCCAATCAAGCCCACAGCTTTAAATAGAAAAAGTGTTGCCAGAACATAAAATAGTGCGCTACCACAAAATGCCAACACGCCTATGAATGTAGTTGGCCAGTGCAATTCAAACCATAAAGTCGATATTGCAATGATAATTATTGTTGCGGTAAGTAGCGATACAAACATGACGATATACTGATCGGTCTTGGCAAGAAAATGTTCACTACATAACAACATGGCTGCCATACCAAACGCAGCAATACCTGCAAACATGACTCCCTCGATAGCTGCACCCTGCAATCCGTTGGTTAGAATCATGCCTATGCCAAAGACGGCAACTAATAAGTAGACAAATTGTTGTGGTTTGAACGTTTGCCTTCCAACCGTCCAGCCAAATAAAGCAATAATTATTGGATATACATAAAAAACCAATACAGATATTGCAACCGGAATTAATTGTATTGAAACGAGGAGCGCGTACATTTCAAGAGTAAGAAAAATTCCGACAATTCCCGGCATAAGTATTCGTGCAGAAGCAAGCTCACGTAAGTTAGATCGCTTAATAACTAAGACTAGCAATAGTGCAAGAAAGCAACTGCTTCTGGAAACATTTAGTGCATGCACATTGGCGCCAAACTCATAACTGATGCTTGCGAGTACAAGATTTAGTGCAAACGAAGCAGCGGAGAGTAATGCAAACAGCATGCCGCGGTATTTATAAATAATCATTTGCAGTAAAAGTTGATAGTTCGATAATGTAGTTTGCGGTTGGTTCTAGAATTAAATCCTACGTTTGTCTTTTTAGCGAGTTAATTATAGCTTTTTACATATTAGTTAAGAACGTATTCAATTAGAATCGAACTAGCGGATCAAATAGTTGAGTTACGTTAGTGCGTGAAATATCTCGAAAATCTAAAGTTTTATTGGCAGGCTCTGGTGCTCATTTAATTCAGGACGGACTTGTTGCTTTGCAGTATGTGCTTCTACCTATTTTGGCACAAGCATTTGGTCTAAATTACACACAAGTTGGCTTACTTCGTGCAATTAGCCACACGGCAATGATGGGACTAGAACTCCCCTCGTCATTGTTAGCGCGTAGTCTTGGAAATCTACAACTATTAGTTTTTGGCTTAGTCTGTGCGGGAGGAGGGTATGTTTTTGTTTCCCAGGCTGATGACTTCTATACTATTGCTTTTTGTTTTCTTATAACCGGTATTGGAGCGGCTTTTCAGCACTCTATTTCGTCGGCTATGATTTCAGATGCCTTTGACCCAATACAGCGCAGAAAAGCATTAGGTAGTTACAACGCAGCTGGCGATGCTGGAAAACTATGTTTTACAGGCCTTTTTGGTTTGTTAACGGGTTTGAGTATGAGTTGGCAGTTGGTCATTTTTATTCTTGGAATGATCTCCGTTTTGTTTGCGGTTCTACTCATTGGATTAGTGGGGAAATCCGTATCGCAGCCGTCTGACTTACGGTGCGTAAATAACCAAAACAAGAAAAAATTTCTCGTTTTGCATAGTCCATTACGCTTTTATGGCTTAATGATGACCGTGTTCCTAGACAGTGTTATTCAAGCTGTGTTTCTAACCTTCATAGCATTTTGGGTTGTCGAAAAAGGGGGAGATCACACAACGGCTGCCATATCAGTAGTGCTTGCGCTTAGTGGCGGAATGATCGGTAAGTTCAGTTGTGGTTTTTTATCAGCGAAACTGGGGGATCGTAACTCTTATTTCTTATTACAGTTTTTAACCGCGCTAAGTATTGTTGCGATAATTTTATTACCGCTATATCCAATCCTAGTTGTGTTACCCATAGCTGGATTATTCATACAAGGAACTTCTACTGTAACTTATGGTTCAGTAGGTGACTTTGTGGATAAGAATAGTACCGCTCGTGCATATGGCGTCATCTACACAGTGTCGGCTTTGTCATCAGTCATTGGACCTTTCCTTTACGGAATAATGGCCGATTACTTTGGATTAGATCTAGCATTATGGTTTTTGGTGGGATTAGCTCTAGTTGCCATTCCACCTGGACTATCGCTGAACAAATTATGCTGATAATGCACTAGGATATGTTGGTTATTGTCAGTATTGAGTCGGATAATGACGAGTACGAAGATTTTGAGTAAGGGATGCTGAAATCCCCTGCGTTCGAACTTATTCGAACGCAGGATAGAGACTTTATTTGAGACCGATTTTTTTGCGCGCTTCCTCCGCACTTAATACTCTTGCTCCTAAGCGTTCTATTATTTCTACGGCCCTTTTGACAAGCATACCATTGCTTGCTAATACGCCTCGGTCAAGATAAATATTATCTTCCAGGCCAACCCGGACATTTCCACCAAGAAGAACGGCTTGTGCAACCATTGGCATTTGCATTTTTGAAATACCAAAACCTGCCCAGAGAGCATCGTTAGGCAGTGCTTGTTTCATTGCAGCCATAGTTTCTGTGTCTGCACCCGCACCCCATGGGATACCGAGACATAACTGAAACATTGGTGGTGCGTTGATTAAACCATCGTCTATAAGATTACGTGCCAAACGTATTTGTCCCAGATCAAAAACCTCCAGCTCCGGTTTGACTCCCAGTTTCTGAACAATGCCGGCCATCGTGCGCAGATATGGTGCTGTGTTAATGTAAGTATAATTTCCGCCAAAATTCATTGTTCCACAGTCCAAACTGCAGATATCCGGTTTGCATGCTATTACATGAGCCAGACGCTCTTCCGGACCGATCATATCTGTCCCGGGTCCAGGTAGGGAAGGATCTTCCTCGGAAGGTACCCAATCGCCACCCATTCCAGCGGCTAAGTTGATGATGACATCCACACCGCTATCACGAACCATTTGCACGGTTTCCTCGAACAGCCCGACATCTCGTGAGCCTTGACCGGTTTCTGGATCTCGCACGTGTATATGGGCGACGGCTGCACCTGCCTTTGCAGCCTCTATTGCGGCGTCGGCTATTTGCCGGGGGGTGATTGGAACCAGGTTGCTTCTGCTGGTTGTATCACCGGCACCGGTAACTGCACAGGTTATGATGACGTCTTGGTTCATTCGATCTCCGTAATGCTGTAATTTAAGTGAAATGTAAAGTTAACTGGCTTGCTTCTTGAGTTTTGCTATCTCAACTAAACCCTTATTCATTTTTCGGCTCAGTGTCTCGAAATCTTGGCCATGAGTCATTTCAATACTACCGTCTACCATCGCATCACGCAATTCCTGGGTGAGCTCCGGAGCGACAAGTCTGGTCCATGGCAATTTTAAGGCAGGACCGAATTGATCCAAACAGTAAGCCATTCCTCCTTCTCCACCGCCCACATGGAATATTTCGCAGGGTCCCATCATAGCCCAACGCGGTCCAGGACCATTAACAACGGCCTGATCAATCTGTTCAACTGTTGCTTCTCCATTCGCCACCATGTGCAGTGCTTCACGCCAAATCGCTTCTTGGAGACGTGTAGCAATAAACCCAGGAATTTCCTTTTTCATTACCAGCGGGGATTTACCTGCACACTTGTAAAATTGTTCAGTCCATTCAACTGTCTCGAGGGACGTTTTTTTGCCGCCAATCATTTCGACTAGTGGTAATAAATAGGGCGGATTGAACGGATGGGCAACAACGGTTCGAGCGGGTGTTGAACATTGTTCCTGTATGTCGGTCATGGATAAACCAGAGGTGCTTGAAGCTATAACAACATGGTCATCAACCAACTCCCCAAGTTTTGCGTAAAGAGCTTGTTTTAGAGGTAAAACCTCTGGGATGCTTTCCTGTATAAATTCTGCATCCTTAACCGCCTCAGCCAGGTTCGTAGTCCAGGAGAAGTTATCTAAAGAAGCATTTGGTGCAAGACCTATTTGTTTTAAGCTATCCCACGCGGTATTGATGAGTCGCATCAATGCCGGATACTCATTCTCATCATGCACATAGCTGGTTACTTGATAGCCTTGGGCAAGAAAATGAGCAGCCCAACCCCCACCAATGGGTCCGGCGCCTATACAAGTGATACGTTTAACATTTGAAGGAGACTGATTAAGCATGGGTTAATTTCCCTTGAAGTTGGCATCGCGTTTTTCTACAAATGCCTTAACACCTTCTTCAGCATCGTCAGATCTCAACATGGCGCGATACATGGGTAAATCATCATTTCGCATTTTACTAAAAGATGCTTGCACTGACTCACCTTCAATAGCACGCAAGACTTCTTTAACGGACTGCAGTGCGAGGGGTGCAACCTGTGACATTTTGTTGGCCCACTCTCTTGCGGTTGTCATTAATTCACCAGGAGCTACAACTTTATTTACCAAACCATAGTGTGCAGCCTCTGCTGCAGGCATGCGGCGACCGAGATACAGCATTTCGAGTGCTATGTTGTAGGGTATACGCTTAGGAAGCCGTTGTAATGCTCCCGCGTCTGGTACTATTCCAAGTGGCAGTTCTGGTAGCCCAAATTCTACATGGGAAGCTGCTATTACCAGGTCACAAGCCAGCGCAATTTCAAACCCGGCTCCGATAGTCAGACCGTTAAGTGCAGCAATCACCGGCTTGTTCAAATCCCACATTTCGGTGATTCCGGCAAAACCACCTAAACTGGCATCCTCGGCTTCCCACCAGTTATCAAGGGTAGTATCGCCGCTGTCGAGGGACTTTAGATCCCAACCGGCGGAAAATATTTTTTCCCCACCTCCCGTTATTATACAGACACTTAGATCATTATCGTCTCGAAATTGGGAGAACGCTTCACCCAGTTTCCGACTGGTTGTCATATCTATGGCATTAACTTTGGGTCTGTCGATGGTGATAATCATCAGACGGTTATCAATGCTTATTTTTATATCTTCATCAGGTGAGTTCATAATTCACTCCATAATTTAAAAATTCATTTGTCGCGAGTGTATTCGACCTGAATAAAAATTGGTATATCATCCGCACTAATCGAAAATACTAAGTGACGAAACAACAATGAACTACAACCTTACAGAAGAGCAAAGCCTCTTACTCGATTCCTTACGATCATTTCGTGAACAGGAGTTGGAACCTTACGAAGCAGACGTTGATCGTAGCGGGGAGGTATCGACTGAGCTTGGAAACCGAATAAAGAGTCGTGCGTTAGAAATGGGCTTTTACGCACCGAATTTGCCGGAAAATATCGGTGGTGGTGGCCTGGATTACAAATCGTTGGCGCTTTTAGAACGTGAACTTGGTAAATCCAGTTATGGTTTACATGGTTATCTGCACCGACCGTCTGAAATTTTAATGGCCTGTGTTGGTGATCAAATAGAACGTTATCTACAACCGTGTGTGAGTGGGGAAAAAAAGGAAGTATTTGCCTTAACAGAGCCAGGGGCAGGTTCTGATATCCTATCGATGCTTACTCGAGCTGAAAGGGCTGGAGACGATTATGTGATTAACGGCTCGAAACATTTTATCAGTAGCCCTGTGATTCCTGATTTTGCAATATTGTTTGCGTGGACTGGAGTGGAACAAACTGAACGTGGTGAAAGAAAACGAGTAACGGCTTTTTTAGTGGACCGAGATACTCCAGGCTTTAAAATTGAACGGGGTCCAAGATGCGCTGCGCAAAGGGCATATCACACCTGGCAGTTATCCTTTAATGATTGTCGTGTGCATCAGTCGCAGATTCTGGGCGAAGAAGGTCAGGGCTTTGAGCTGGCGGATAAATGGTTGAAAATGGGTCGTATCTGGGTTGCGGCAGCGGCTTGTGGGCGTATGGAACGTCTCATCGACCTGGCCACTAGTTATGCTGTCGAACGTAAACAGTTCGGTAAATCAATTGGCAAGTTTCAGGGGACATCGTTTAAATTAGCTGACATGGCTACTGATTTGCAGGCCGCTGATTTACTGGTGATGCACGCAGCGGATAAAGCTGATCGGGGTGAAATGCAGTCGAATGATGCCGCAATGGCAAAGTTATTTGCTTCCGAAGCTGTTGGTCGTGTGGCTGACAGTGCAATTCAGATTTTTGGTGGAATGGGACTGATGGAAGAACTTCCTATTGAGCGATTATGGCGTGATTCGAGACTAGACCGTATTTGGGATGGTACGAGTGAAATTCAACGTCATATTATTTCACGAAGCATGTTGCGACAATACGAAAGCTGATGTCGAAGCGTATAGAAAATCTTAGAAGATTACTCAATCCTAGACATATAGCGTTTATTGGAGGTAATGATGCCGAGATAGGCGCACGACAGTGTTATAAGCTGTTTGATGGTGAGGTGTGGGGAGTTAATCCTCGACGAGAAACACTAGCTGATGTTGCTTGCTATAAAAGCATTGAGGATTTACCCGAAGCCCCCGACGCTGTTTTCTTGGCAACACCACGAAGTGCGACAGTAGACTCGGTACGTAAGTTATCTAAATTGGGTGCCGGTGGTGTTGCATGCTTCACTGCAGGGTACGGTGAGCTTGGTGAAAAGGGCGCATTGGATGAAAAGCGACTGATTGAAGCGGCTGGTGAGATGGCGTTGGTTGGGCCAAATAGCTATGGCCTGATTAACTATATATCCCGAGCCATACTTTGGCCATTTGGTGCAGGCTCTCAACGGTGCACTAAAGGAGTAGCCTTGATTATGCAAAGTGGCATGATTTCAGCGAATTTAACCATGAATGATCGTTCTGTGCCCATTTCCTACGTGGTGTCAGCCGGTAATCAAGCGGTTTTAACTATCGAAGATTATATGGATGTTCTGATTGATTCGGATAGCGTTAATGCTATCGGTTTGTATGTCGAAGGTATCAAGGACATCGCTCGATTTTCATCGGTTGCGGATAAAGCATTGCGCGCAGGTAAGCCTATAGTTTTGCTTAAAGCAGGGAAATCCAAAATTGGATCAGCATTAACCCTAAGTCACACCGGGTCCATGGCCGGAATCGATGAGTCGTTTCAAACGCTTTTCGATCTGTTGGGAATTATCCGCGTAGACTCTCCTGTAACAATGCTCGAGACGCTTAAATTTTTATCGGTCTCCGGTGTGCCCTCAGGCAATAAAATTGCCGCATTTACCTGTTCAGGAGGAGACGCAGCGTTATTAGCGGACTACAGTGAGAAAATAGGATTGGATTTGACTCCGCCATCCGTGACGGCTCGTATAACCTTAGAAGCTTTGTTGCCGGATATTGCTACCGTTTCCAACCCGCTTGACTACACTACACCTTTATGGGGAAACACAGAACAGATGCCCGGCGTGTTCAGTGCGCTTATGAAAGATAATTATGATGCGGCGGTAGTTATTCAAGACTATCCGCCAAAACATATTCATGAAGACAATTCGCCATATCGAAATGATTCACAATCTTTCATAAAAGCCTGTCAGCTTTGTGGCATTCCGGGAGCTGTTTGCAGCGATCTGCCGGAAAATCTGGATAAAGAATCTCGTGAAATAATAATTGAAGGTGGAGTATCGCCGTTACAAGGATTTGACCATGGATTGGAAGCTATTGCTTTATCCTGTAGCTATGGAAGGCGCAGATCGGCAATCTTGAATTATGAAAACGAGATTGCATTCACTCCTATTGATGTGCCAGCCAATACTGGTGTCACTCGACTGATCAACGAATGGCAGGGCAAGCAACTCTTGCAGCAGTTTGATGTAGATGTGCCATCAGGGTGTCTTATCGATTCAAGGAGCATAATCATTGATCCATCGATTCAATTCCCTGTCGTCTTAAAAGGTGTTTCAGATAATCTTGCGCATAAGTCTGAAGTAAATGCCGTACGGCTTGGTATAATGTCTGAAGATGAACTGTTTTCCTCTATTGGGGAGATGCAACGACAAATTCTGTCAGTCGATTCAACACTGGACATATGCGAATTTTTAGTTGAAGAGATGATTGATAGCGTGCTTGTTGAATTGTTGGTTGGAATTAATACGGACCCCCAATTTGGTCAGACGTTACTCATAGCGAGTGGCGGGGTATTTGTTGAGTTGATCGGAGATTCAGTTTCCATACTATTGCCTACCACGTCACATGATATTGAACATGCATTGCATCAACTTAAAGTCTGGCCTTTACTTGCTGGATTTCGCGGAAAATCGGCTGCGAATACTACCCAGGTTGTAAATAGTATTTTAAATATAACGCGATTTGCCGCGAGTCAACATCGAACACTTTTAGAACTTGATGTTAATCCACTAATGGTGACTTCCACCCGGGTTGTAGCAGCGGATGTTATGATCAGAGAGATTGTACGTTAACTGAGTCTATTTTATGAGTTCCCTTCCATCATACGCGTCACCACTTCAACGTCTTTGGCACTATGTGTTCTTAGGGATTTGCACATTGATATTTGGGTTTCTTATTGTGCCCATTATGGTGGTTATTCCGCTGTCATTTAACGCCGAGTCTTTTTTTACGTTCACCGATAGTATGCTGAGGCTTGAGCCTGAAGCATTTTCATTAAAGTGGTACCGTGAACTTTTGCAGTCTCCTTATCGACCGGGTGATACATCTGAATGGGTAATGGCTGCAAAGAATAGCTTTTTTATAGCGATAGTCACCACTGTGTTAGCAACTACACTGGGTACAACGGCCGCGATCGGCCTAAGTCGGTCGGCGATGCCGCTGCGCGGTCCAATCATGGCGATGCTAATTTCACCATTGATTGTGCCGATAATTATCACTGGTGCAGGTATGTTTATTTTCTACTCATCAATTGATCTCGCCTATACGTATACTGGCCTAATTCTTACCCACACAGCTCTTGGAACGCCTTTTGTTGTCGTTACTGTTACGGCGACATTAGTCGGTTTTGATGATGTTTATATCCGTGCATCTTACGGCTTGGGCGCTAAGCCTGTAACAACATTTTTTAAAATTATACTTCCGTTAATTTATCCTGGGGTTGCAACTGGTGCACTTTTTGCCTTTGTTACATCTTTAGATGAAGTCGTTGTGGCAACATTTTTGGCGGGGCCAGAACAGGTTACTTTACCGATGCATATGTTGGCTGGATTGCGTCAGGAAATTAATCTATCCATACTCGCGGTCGCGACTATCCTTATCGCATTATCTATCGTTTTATTGACGATAGTTGAATTGCTTCGACGCCGCAATGAGCGTCTTACAACCAATCTTCACCGCGTCAATTAGGGTGACAAAATATGGTTTAAGTCGTTTTAACCGACTATTGTTCTATTGAAAACGTGGATCTCCCTACTTAGCCCCAATACTCGTGGAATCCTATCGATGTTGTTGGCAGGAATATTTCTAACGCTTAACGACGGAATAACGAAATGGTTGGTACCTCATTTTCCTGTCGGTCAGATTCTATGTATACAAGCTCTTATTATTGGTGCTATCTCGATATGTATACTCAAGTTTGAAGGAAAATCTCCTTTTGCCTTTGTAGAGTATCGTGGTCATATTCTGCGGAGTATTATGTATCTCATTGGATCGTTTGCCTTTGTTACGGCACTGCGTTATTTACCCCTTGCCGAGGTGGTCGCAATCGCATTCGCAGGGCCGATTTTTATGACATTATTCGGTAAAATATTCCTCAAAGAAAATGTCGGAGTTCATCGGATCTTAGCGGTGGTCTGTGGTTTTTTTGGTGTGTTAATCATCATTAGACCAGGTAGTTCAGCCATGCACTGGGCAATGATATTGCCATTAATCGTCGCAGTATCAGATGCGTTTAGAGATATCGTTACGCGCTCCTTAACTACTATCGAATCTTCTTATCGTATTATCTTGAGTACAGCGATGATGTTGGTGCTTGCTGGTGCATTAACGATGCCATTTGGCTGGGAACCTGTTGGGGTAAATCATATAGCATGGTTTAGTTTTTCAGCATGTAGCTTTGTACTGGCACACTACTTCCTTATTGAGGCGTTTCGATATGCCCAGGTGGGTGTAGTGGCTCCGTTTAAATACATACAGCTTATCTGGGGCGTAATAGCCGGAATCGTTTTCTGGGGCGAAATTCCGGCCACCCTTGTCTATTGCGGAATCGCAACTATTATTGGATCTGGAATTTATATCATTTGGCGCGAATCTAAACAGTAAAACCCTATCTATGCGGAAATGCTAGGATGTTGATATTTTAGCGGATCGGATTCGGGTTTCAACGGTAGACGTTCTGGTGGTAAGGAATAGAATCGTGGAGCTTTGCGTATTTCATTTGAAGGATCGAATGGTTGGCGCATTCGAAGCTGAGTACGGTCATCATTAGCTTGTTTAATAGCCTTTTTCAACTCACTCGCCATTTCAAGATTCCATGGATACGCATAAGCCCGTGGTTCGTTAAAATTTGGAAATTTTAACCACACGTATATGGCAATACCTTCTTCAACATTTACGGCAAGAACTAAGGCCTCATCGATATCTTTATTTATTATCTCAAGGTTTGTTGGTTTTGGTCGGCTGAGTAAATCGACCAAAGCAAAAAGACCTGTGCCGGAGAATGCTAAAAATATCAGCGTAGCAAATACACGTACCCACAATTTTCGTCTTGACCAGATCGCAATAATGCCAAGTAAGCATCCGATTAGTACAAGTGTGACAAATAGAATGGAGATTTCAGTCATTTATTTAGTCTGTTGTGTACGCAGTTGTCGATAAAGGCTATGTACTGAATTTTTAACCAATGTTCCTTCTTCAGTAAGTTGAAAACGTACCAAGGTTATTTCTTGGCCCTGATGTTCAAGATGTGCTGTTGTGAAAAGCAAAGGTGCAACGAATGGTGACCCATCTTCCTTAAATTTCTTTATGCTGATTGTTGTCTCGACTTTAATCGGAGGCGGTGTTCTTGCATTGGAGCGATATAGGTGTGCATTGATTGTGTATTCGCCAGCCGTAATGCCACGAGTATAGGCAATCTCATGATTTATACTCGATAAATCAAGCATACGTCCTAAATCATCTCGTAATAAATTAAAGATTGCGCCACCTTTGTTGGAGAATCCTACAACTACGTCTTTTGGTGCCTGTAACCATAAGTCGACATCTACTTGTTTCTCATTTGGCCAGTTTATCTCGACTATAAGATTGCCTGATATCGGAGCATTTGAAGCATTCTCAACGCCCTTAGGATTGATGTGTGGCAACAGAAGCACGATTATTGCAATAAACCCAAGAAGTGCGAGACTAAGAACGTCACGAAAAAGAGTATCACCTGATTCATTATCAGCGGTATAGGGATCCGGTATCATGCTGCGATCCTAAGCTTGTGCTGCATAAAACGTCGGTGCCTCGCTACGCTCTATCACGGCGTTAGCGAGGTTTATAGTGCCAGTTGCTAAAACTTGATAACACAGTGTTAACCATACATGCAAAACAGCTCCGACTAGGGTTGTATATAACGCTACAGACATGCCTTGGATTAGTTTGGAAACCATAGGGCCAACTGAGCCGACATCGGCTACGCTGCCTTCATCTACGCCGCTGAGAGCAATAATAAACCCTATGACTGTTCCGATTAACCCGAGTAAAATTAGATGGTTTGCGACTAAACGTATTGCACTGATCCGAGAGTACAAACGGGATCGTAAACAGTCTGCAATTGTGCCATGAGATTCGGCACCGGCTTCTTTCGTGAGTCCTGCATACCACTGCATGCGAGATTGACTTGCTGCATTATCGCTACGAATTAAATTTAATTCTCGGGAACAGTGGCATATTTTATAGGTGCATATAGTCCAGCCGACAATAAAAACACCAGCAATAACAGTAGTAAGCCGTGTAGCGTCCGTTGCAAAAATATCAATTACCCAACCTTGGAAAAATGCAGCAGCCAATATGGCTATGGCCGTGATGTTTAAGAGTAAATAGCGCAAGAGTAAAAGGTAGGAACGTTCCAACGACAATGCCTCATAATGGTATGAAAATTTATTTTTTAAGAGTAACTAACAATCCTGATCGCTGACGAACCAAACTATTCTTGAATCCGAATGATAGACGGTGAGGATGCCTGAATCTATAAATTGCTTCAAGCAGTTTAGAAAAGATCGGAATGGGTGTGTCTATAAGGTGTCCATCCTTTAGAATTATCTATAGTAGGGAACTATAACGGCAAAATACAAATGTTATTTTATTGTCAATTAGGATTTACTTAACTTAAACGTGCAAAGATACCGATGAACAGTCTTATGCTTTCTAACAGATGATAACATCTGCTTTAAATTCATAATGGAAGAGTGTTCTATGAGTCAATGTAGTATTCTTGCTTGCCAAGTAAGTGTCCCAGAGACGAGAAGTTGTGACGATAGAGATAATCACGTTGATCGAATCTCTGAGTTGATTTCTCAAAAATTGTCTGTGCAGTGCTCCGATCTAGTGGTTCTTCCTGAATTGAGCACTGTTGAATATAGTCGGCAATCTTTTTCCATATTGAAAAGCTTGGCTGAAACTCTCGATGGTCGTAGCGTTCGTGTTTGGCAGGAAGTTGCAAAAAAATATTCTTGCCATATCGTTTTTGGGATGCCGCGTATACAAGATGATCAATATCGTATATCCCAAATAGTTATTGATTCCAATGGGAATGTAGGTGGGTATTACGACAAACTCCACATGTGTCAGTATGGTGCGTCAATGGAGAAAGACTTTTTTTCACGTGGAGAAAGTTTGCACATATTTTCCATAAACAATATTCGATTTTCTCCAATAATTTGTTACGATATTCGAATGCCGGAACTATCTCGTACATTAACGTTGGATCACAGTGTTGATTGTATTTTACACAGTGGTGCCTACTTTCGTGATGAGTCATTCGATAGCTGGAAAGCCTTTGTAACGACACGATCTATGGAAAATCAAATTTATTTATTAAGTCTAAATAGAGCAGGAGTGGATTTCGGCCAATCTATGTTTGCATCTCCATGGACGGATCAACGCTCGCCGATAATTATGCTAGATGATACCGCTGAATGTTTTGAACGATTTACTGTTTCTTCTGATTGTATCAGGGCTATACGACGAAACTATACTTTTCTGGCAGACAAGCTTAACCACTACGAGGCACTCTAAAAGTCACCTCATGATTAACCGATTTCTCTTATATTTGTATCGAAATCTTGCGCGGGAACTAAATAATTTAAATCTAAATAGAGATTTGGTCTTGCTCAAACTTACGATCTGAGCAAGAATTAAGGATAAGTAATCATCAATAACAACGAGTAGGTAGGATTTATGGTCAACTGCTACATAGAATGTTGATCATTTAAAAGCGTATAGATAGATTCAAAAATCTGGTTGGGAAGTTCCCAGCAAGTAAAGTATACAGTCCTTAAATTTTGAAAAACGGTGTGACATGGCAGAAAATAAAAATGACGCTTACGTACGATTTGCGAATGTTCAAAAGAGTTATGACGGAGAAATCTTAGTCGTAAAAAACTTTAATTTGGATGTTCAGAGTGGTGAGTTCCTCACCATGCTAGGCCCATCAGGTTCTGGCAAGACCACCTGTTTGATGATGCTAGCAGGATTTGAAACAGCAACGAGTGGTGAAATTAGTTTAGATGGCGAACCGATAAATAACGTGCCACCGTGGAAACGTGAAATAGGAATGGTTTTTCAAAATTACGCATTATTTCCCCACTTGTCTGTATTTGAAAACCTAGCGTACCCGCTAATCGTTAGAAAAATGAGTAAGTCTGAAATAGATCAGCGAGTGAAGAAAGCGCTTGATATGGTTCAACTAGGTGCATTTGGAGGACGACGACCAGGACAACTTTCAGGTGGTCAACAACAGCGTGTTGCCGTTGCACGTGCATTAGTATTTGAGCCAAAGTTAGTGTTGATGGACGAGCCACTCGGAGCTCTGGACAAGCAACTGCGAGAACAGATGCAATACGAGATAAAGCATATTCATGAAAATTTGGGTGTTACCGTGGTTTATGTAACCCATGATCAGTCAGAAGCACTGACGATGTCGAATCGGGTTTGTGTATTTGATGATGGTGTGGTTCAACAGTTGGCTGCCCCTGCTGAGTTATATGAGAAACCAGTTAATTCATTTGTAGCACAGTTTATTGGCGAAAATAACACCTTGCATGGTGACATCGTTAGTGTGGATGGTGAAAATTGTGATGTTAAGCTCGATACCGGTGAAGTCATGCAAGCTCTCGCTGTAAATATAGGTGATGTTGGAAGTAAAACCACATTATCGTTGCGACCCGAGCGGGTTACTGTCGATCCGGAAGCTGGGAGTTGTCCAAATGTAGTTAAAGCCGAGGTTCGTGAGTTGATTTATCTCGGTGATCATATTCGCGCTCGTCTGGCTTTATGTGGACAGGAAGAATTCATAGTTAAGGTTCCTAATTCATCAACGCACAGTCATCTTGTAGAAGGCGAGACAACGACTGTTGGATGGCAAAGTAGTGATTGTCGTGCCTTAGATCATCAACCATAGGTGATTACGATGATAATTATGATTACAAGTATTTTACGAATTAAGGGAGTCTAAAGTGAGTACATTAGCCGAAACTTCATCTGGACCCATATTGATTAACGGTGTGCCGCTTAAAGAGCAGCTTTCCAAAGCAGAGCACAAGAAAAAGATGACTGCCTTCTTTTTGGTTGCGCCGCTTTTAATTTTTATAGTGTTAACGTTTATAATACCGATTGGCAATATGTTGTATCGAAGCGTGGATAATCCACGCATGGTCACCTTGATGCCAGCACTAGTGGAGTCATTAAACGAGTGGGATGGTCAGGCCTTACCTCCAGAAGCTCTATTTCAAACCGCTTTCGAAGAAATTCAGAGAAATATTGAAAATGGCGATATTGGGAAAGTAGCATCTCATGTTAATTACAGTTTAGCAGGCGCTCGCAGTTTATTTTTAAAATC
>CAJQKF010000041.1 GCA_905478855.1 uncultured Gammaproteobacteria bacterium | reverse complement strand
TCGTAGATGCTTAGTAACCGTATTGCGAGATAGACCCAATTTTCGGGCTATTGCCCGTTTTGAGTAGCCTTGTTTGTGTAATATCTTAATCGTCATGAGTTCCTCTGTTGAAACCATGATGCTCCTCTTTATGAAAAACATCAGTGTGAACCCTGTGGCTCACTTTTCAACCGGTGAGTGGCTCAGTTTTGCATTGGTGGTAACAAGCGCATACAATTTACATTCTAATTTCGATGCATGATCAACAAACTTAGTGCCCCGAACTCATCTTCGCCTTTGCTGAGGTTAACTCTTTCGATCACTACCCTAGCCATGATATGTTTCGGACTGTTTTTGGAGTCGTCATTCAATCAACATTTCCTTTACACACAACAATAAAAAACTCAGGTAGCACTTATGGACTTTCGATTAGAGAACAAAGTCGCGTTAGTAACCGGCGGTAGTCGGGGCATCGGCAGAGCTATAGCACTTATGTTGGCTCAAAATGGAATGAACGTAGCGATATGCGGGCGTACCCAGGAAAGTTTAGATGAAACCGTCGCAGATATCCGCAAGCTTGGTCGTTCGGCATGGGGGTTTCAGACAGATGTTAGTCAATTAGAAGATGTCGAACGTTTCGTAGCAGACGCCACTGAAATTGCCGGCGGTGTTGATGTGCTAGTAAATAATGCGGTTACTTCGACGAGTGCTCCATTCGATCAATTAACGGACGAGCAATTTCGATATCATATTGATGTAAAACTCATGGCATATATTCGCATCGCACGCTTAGTTTTACCTTATATGGAAACCGCAGGCGCGGGCCGTATTATTAATATTGGCGGCATGACGGCACGTATCGTTGCCCCACTGCGCATGACCAACGGTGTAACCAACGCGGGAGTTGCTAATTTCACAAAGCAATTTGCCGGCTATGCTGCGTGTCACAACGTGACAGTTAATTGTGTTCATCCAGGCTATACCGCTACGGAACGCATGCAGCAAATTTTCGAGCGCGAAGCGAACGAATCTCAGGTAACGATTGAGGAGATTATTGACAAGCGAACGAAGGATATACCACTTAGTAAACTAATCCAGCCGGAGGATATTGCGTCAGCGGTATTGTTTTTCTGTTCACCCATGTCGAGCATGATTACAGGACAGAGTATCGCCGTTGACGGTGGTTCAGGTGAAGCCGTAAATTATTAAAACGTAGCCTTCGTCTATAAGTTGGAATATCGTTTGTACTTCATCGTGGTGAGGCAAC
This sequence comes from uncultured Gammaproteobacteria bacterium, assembly GCA_905478855.1. Taxonomy (GTDB): domain Bacteria; phylum Pseudomonadota; class Gammaproteobacteria; order Arenicellales; family CAJQKF01; genus CAJQKF01. The sequence continues at coordinate 21,152 of CAJQKF010000041.1, read as the reverse complement.
ATCAAGACTTTTTACATTTAGCCTAACAGAGCAATAATTAAAGTTCGCAGCAGAATTATATTAAATTTCTATCTCACACTTTTATAAGCGCCGAAAGATATTTTCACTACATTTAGCAAATAATGTTGGTCGTGGCGAAAATCCTACTATGGAGTAAGTCAAGTTCTTTAAAATATGCTCTAAATCTTTATAAATGGGGCGAATTTGATTCAATTTTAGCTTCAAAAAAACTAAAATTAACCCGACAACTCAGTAAGTTATATACCCTGTCGTAAATGTAATCATTTATCTTATAGAAGCAATTTTTCACCTTATTGTCGCAAATAACATATTAAATGGAATAAATCGGCGTTAATTATTAATATTATATTAGATAATATTAATAATTCGTTCTAATATAACCCTGTAGCTTATTGATACTAAAGGTTTTTTATAGATGTCGACAAAAAAGAACAGTAAACAAAGCGTAATGGATAAGAGCAGTAAACAAAGCGTAATGGATAAGAGCAGTAAACAAAGCGTAATGGATAAGAGCAGTAAACAAAGCGTAATGGATAAGAGCAGTGGCAAGGATCGAATAGAGGCTAAAGTTAAAAATAAACCCCAATCAGCATCGCGAAAACCTATGGAGATGCTACCGAGCGACGGCAACGATAACGCCGATATTTCCCCACATATCGCATTCTTATCCTATAACTAATTTCAGAAACCGGTTACGAAGCAACTACCGGTTACAATATAACGAGGCTCGATTCTCGGAGCTAATGCAATTTTTTAGCATCCTTTTCAGCAATTAGAACCATTTTTAGGATAAGATTTCTAGTTACTCTAACTAATTAGAAGTTTTTCCCATGGATCGTATTGATAAAAAAATTCTCGCACTGCTGCAAACCGATGCGTCTATGCCAGTGTCTGTTATTGCTTCAAAGGTTGGACTCAGCACCACACCATGCTGGCGCAGAATCCAGAATTTTGAAAAATCCGGTGTCATCAATAAACGCGTCACCTTGCTAAATCGAGATGAACTAAACATCGGTATAGACGTATTTGTTGCGATCAAAACCAGTCAGCATAACGCTAAATGGTTGGAAAAATTTGCTAAGGCAGTAACCTCATTTTCCGAGGTAGTAGAATTCTACAGAATGAGTGGTGAGATAGATTATCTAATGAGGGTTGTTGTACCCGACATTCACTCATTTGATAATTTTTACAAACGTCTTATTCAAAAAGTCGATATCGACGATGTAAGTTCAAGTTTCGCAATGGAACGACTTAAATACACCACTGAGTTGCCTTTGGACTACGCAACCTAACAATAATCTATAGTACCACCCCTCTCATAACCTACTAAAAAACTGTATATATATACATTATGTCTTTTACAATACGATACCTTAGCGGCGAAGATATTGAAGCCCTGCAGTTAACCAACGACGAAATATTAGATTCCATTGAGGGCAGCCTAGTTGCTCAAGGAAATCAACAAACGGTTATTGAGCCACGGATGCATCTCATCCCAGACAAAGACTTCGCCGGTCACTTCAATGTACTACGAGGCTATATCGCGCCCTTTAACCTAGCAGGTGTTAAAGTTGTTGGAGATTTCGTCAATAACTATAAGCAATCCCTACCGTCTGAATTCGGCATGCTCAATCTAATGGACGCTCAAACAGGGCGGCCGTTGGCAATAGTTGATGCAACCGATATTACGGAGATGCGCACCGGTGCAGTGACCGCTATTGCGGCAAAATACTTTGCACCATCCAAACCAAAAATTTTGGGGCATATCGGTGCGCGTGGAACCGCATGGTGGAATGTTGTTTTGCTTGATCATTTATTCGATTTTGAGGAAATTCGCGTGCATTCCCGGCGCCCAGAGAGCCGCGGCGATTTTGGCAAAAGGCTATCGAAACACCTGAATAAAGAAATTATCGTAACCGATAACTGGGAGGATTGTATGGTGGATGCCGATATTATGGTCGAGGCATCCCGGCTACCAAAGCCCCAGCCTTTATTCAAATCAGATTGGATCAAACCCGGAGCACTGGTTATTCCTTACGGCACGATGAGCACAGTAGAAGACAATATTACTGACCTGATGGATAAAATAGTGGTTGATGATTGGGGACAAGCCACAATAGGCCCTTTCGGATGTCTTCGGCGACATGTTGATTCAGGCAAAGTCACACAAGAATCAATACATGGTGAACTGGGGCAAGTTTGTGCCGGACTCATCAGTGGACGAGAAAACGATCAGGAACGAATCCTGGTGTGGCATCGAGGCCTATCAACCTCGGATATTGCACTTGGCTACGCCATGCTTGAGAAGGCAGACAAACTAGGCATCGGCCACGAATTACCATACCGATGAGACAATTAACGAATCCATCAGATCTTGATTATGAACTAGTCAAATCAGTCGCATGGGAAGGGGAACGTTGCACACTCTCCGATGAGCTACGCGAAAAGATAGATAAAAACCGCGAACAATTTCTCAAACTAATTGAGGACGGTGTTCCTTGCTATGGGGTTACTACCGGTCTCGGCAAGCTGGTCGAAAAAGATCTAGACACTGAAGCCAAACATGCTCTGCCAGCCAATATGCTGCGTGCCAGAGCCGCAGCGATTGGCGAGCCCTGGCCAGTTGAAGTGGTGCGCGCCATGATGATTATTCGACTGGTTAATTTTATTTCCGGCCGGGATGGTGTTCGCGCCCTACTCTGTGAAAAAATTCTCGACTTACTTAACAATAATATTCATCCATGGGTGCCTAAGCTCGGACATGGGATGGCGGCAGATGCCATTGCCAATACTCACGCTTTTCAGGTATTGATCGGCGAGGGATTTGTCATTGACGAGGACAACACCACGTTATCGGCCACAAAGGCGTTACGTAATCATAATATTGAAGCCTTCGATCCTCTGGACAAAGAGGGTCTCGCTCTAATAAACGGCGTTACGGTGGCACCTGCTCTCGCCATGGCAGTCGAACATCGATTGGAGAAACTTCTTAACCTAGCAACTGCAGTTAGCGCTGTTTCAGTCGAAGGGATGCGTGCCCCAAAAGACCCTTATGACCAGGCACTTATTGCAGTTACAAAAGAGCCTGGCACCTGTCGGACTATTAGACAACTAAATTATTGGCTAGAAGATGGCAATACCGAGCCATACAAGCTTCAATCGCCGATTTCTTATCGGATTATTCCTCAGGTACACGGAGCATGCCATGATACGCTGCAGGGACTCAAGCAAACCGTAATTTGGTTACTCGATAGCTTTAGCGGTAATCCTCTACTAACTGACGAACTACCGCCACGACTTTTATCGGTGGGGTCTTTTCAGAGTCAGCACTTGGCCAACCAACTTGATGCGGTCGCGATAGGCCTAGCCCATGTTGGACAACTCTCAGAAAAACGTTTTCATCGCATGATGAACCCGGAAAATACCGGATTAAATGCTCAGCTTGCGATGCGTCCAGGACTCGATGCAGGATTAGTGGTTGCGCACAAAGCCTGTATAGATATTTGCGCACGACTTAAATTACTGGCAAACCCGGTAACACTTTCGGTAAGCGACACGTCGATGGGACAAGAAGACTATATGTCTCTGGCAGTACCTGCCGCAGAACGTCTATTCGAGATGGCGGCTTTGGTAGAAGCACTCCTCGCCTACGAGATGCTCGGCGGGTCCACTGCCGTTCAGCAAAATAAGGTGAAGGTTAGTCAGCGATTAGAGCCATTTATCCACTTTTGTACGAAGACACTAGAACCGTATACGAAAGATAGGTCTCCGGGTCCAGACGTTGAACTAATCCTTTATGCATTACGCAGCACTCAAATAGAAACTCACCTAACGGATGCAAAGAATAGGCTATAAGATTAAAACTATTCGATCTGTCGATAAACAACTCTCACCGATAAAATATGTGACCGCCAATCTCTACTGTTTTCTCGCGCTGCAGAATCCAAGGCGTTTCAAGACCCTCTGCATGGAAAAAAAGCGCGCCCTTTGTAACGTCTAGGGGTATTTTCTGAAGCGTGTCACCTGCAATTTCTTTCGCTCGTTCCCACCCGTCTGAGCCAATTTCAGGAGCATCACTCTTGCCATCACACCAAAATGAAAATTGGCATGGAGGTTCCTCACCACCCTGTTTTACAACAGCACAAATTGAATCTGGAAATTCATCATGACCGACACGGTTTACTATCACCGAGGCAACCGCGGTCATACCTTTATCTTCTTCAGTCTTTGCTTCCCAATAAAGTGCCGTTGCGAGACAACGCTCATGGTCTGCCGCAGTAGCATCACCCGCGGATAAAAACGTACCAATAACGACTACACCGATAAATACAAACGGACTAGATAGTTTCATTTCACTTCAGACCAATAAATTCTTAAAAGTAATATTTATATAGATACAGCACATCCAGCAAGAAAAATACGTAACCATTCAAACGCATCCTTAGGCAGAAAATACATTTTTAACTTCGTGCAGATCGTTCAATTGTGTATCGAGGATGGGTCCATTACATTATTTTTTACCAGCACTTTAGTTAGCACAGGCGGCCAGTGCAGTTGCACGCATTTCACTGAGAGAAATATTAGGTGTTATACCTTCTGGATCAATAATCAAATGCAACAATGCGGGTCCATCATGGGTTAACGCACGCTCAAACACAGACTGAAACTCATCATTTTTAGTAACCGTTTCACCAAATGCTCCTGCCGCTCTGGCCTGCATTGCAAAATCCGGGTTGAGCAAACGAGTAGCAGATACACGACCAGGATAATTTCGCTCCTGATGCATACGAATGGTTCCATACATGCCATTATCAATAACGAGAATTAATATATTCGTTTGTTCTTGAACCGCCGTGGCGAGCTCCTGACTATTCATTTGATAACAGCCATCCCCTGCCAAGCATATAACGGGTTTTGTTGGCTGCGTGATCTTTGCCGCAATTGCCGCAGGCAAACCATAACCCATGGAGCCAGATATTGGCGCAAGCTGAGTTCCGTACTCTCTATAGCGACGAAAACGCTGCATCCACGCCGTATAGTTTCCAGCCCCATTGGTAATTACTGCATCGTCGGGCAAATGTTCTTCTAAAAAGGCCGAGACGAAATGCATATGTAATGAACCTATGCCATCAGCTAACGGTGTCGACCACTGCAGGTATTCAGCATGGGCACTCCGGCAACGAGAAGGCCCAGTCGAAAGTCCCCGAGGAGCCATTCGCAGAAACATATCAGGGGTCGCATTAATCAATAAATTGGACTGATAAACTCGCTCAAGTTCCTCAGCACCAGGGTGGACATGAACGAGCCGTTCAAAGTCGCCCATGCTCTGTAATGTATATCCTTGCGACGGTAGCTCGGAAAGCCGTCCACCAATAAGTAATATCAGATCTGAATTTCGAATTCTTGAAATTAGCTTGGGATTAACACCCAGACCCAACTCTCCAACAAAGTTTGGATGTAAATGATCAAACAGCATTTGCCGACGAAACGAACACACAACAGGCAAATCCCAACTCTCGGAAAATTCCTCCATTGCTAATGAGGATTCCCGGCTCCAGCGACTACCACCTAGTATACAAATCGGATTCTCCGCGGCCTCGAGTCGTTGTTTTAATGTAACCAAGTCATCGGGGTTAGGAGCAGGCTTACTCACTTCAGTTCGCTTACACGGTCGTTTATTCACCGCCGAGGTCAACATATCTTCGGGTAACGCGATTACTACAGGTCCCGGCCTGCCACTCATTGCAACGGACCATGCATGTGCAATTATTTCAGGTATACGTTCCACACTGCGTATTTCAGTTACCCATTTAGCGATACTGCCAAACATAAGGCGATAATCAATTTCCTGAAATGCATCTCTGCCGTCCATATCCAGGCCAATTTGCCCTACAAATAATACCAGCGGTGTGGAATCCTGTTGCGCAATGTGTACACCGGCAGAGGCATTAGTTGCACCCGGCCCGCGGGTAACCATCGCTACCCCCGGTCGACCGGTCAGTTTGCCCTGTGCATCAGCCATCATCGTCGCCGAACTCTCATGTCGGCAATTTACAACTCGAATCGATTCTCCATGCAGTGCATTTAATACTGCCAGATAACTTTCACCGGGCACACAAAATACGTTATCTACTCCTTGGGATTGCAAACACTGAACTAAAAGATGACCACCGTCAGACATGTCTATATCTCCACCATTAGTATTCGAAAAAGCCTCTACCAGATTTTCGTCCTAAGTATCCTGCATGCACTTTTTGCTTAAGCAACGGGCAAGCGCGGTACTTACTGTCTCCATATTCCTCATGCAGGATTTCCATAACAAACAGGCATACGTCGATACCAATCATATCAGCTAAGGCCAGCGGTCCAATCGGGTGATGTGCGCCTAATTTCATTGCCTCATCAATTTCGCTCGCGCTGGCAATACCTTCATAGAGTAAAAACACCGCCTCGTTGATCATTGGAACCAGCATTCGATTTACCACAAATCCAGGACTATCCTTAACGCCAACGGCAACCTTACCAAGGCTTTTGGCCAGTTCATTAACAACAAAAAAGGTTTTATCACTGGTTTGCAATGCACGTATCACTTCAACCAGTTTCATGAGGGGCACTGGATTAAAGAAATGCATTCCGCAAACACGGCTTGGACGACTCGTCGCGCCAGCTAATTTAGTCAGCGATATCGAAGATGTATTTGAAACCAACAACGCATCCGGCTGACAAATATGATCTAAGTCAGCGAACAAGGCCAACTTTAAATCAACGTTCTCAACAGCCGCTTCAATTACAATATCCATATTTGCAAGACCTGATAACTCAGACGTTAAACCGATCTGATTAGTCGATTTAACAACGTCATCCTCTGTAATTTTTTCCTTCTCGGCTAGGCGGCGCAAACTGGATTCAATGGCTTTTAATCCGCGCTGCAGTTGCGATTCCGCCACGTCATAAATAGTCACAGCATAACCACTCATTGCAGCTGCTTGCGCAATCCCGCTACCCATCGTACCTGCGCCAACAACACCAATCTTTTTAATACTCATACTCGTTCCAAAATTAAATTACAGGAGGCGCTGCATAAGCCTTCTTAACCTAGCACAGCGGTAAAATAAAAAAACAAACATAATTCCTATTATTATATATTTATCAATTACTTAAAATTAAAGTGACGTCAGTGTATGCTTACATCTCATCAAAGACTACTTTTTCCATTGCCTCTTCACACAATGCGCCAATTCTGATCCAAGCGGTTATGCATAGCAACCGTTATAGTTTCGTTGCCGGTTTACAGCAGTTACAAATTTCAGTATGTTGATCAGCGTATACTTGAGATAATCTTCAGCTTTACCGTTCAATTTGCAGATAGCCAATGTCCGACCCACACGACCATACTACGCCTCCTTCTGATGCGGAGTTACGAACAAAAGCACTTGAAACATTATTAATCGAAAAGGGCCTGGTCAATTCCCAAGCCCTAAACGCATTAATTGACACCTACGAGAATAAAGTAGGTCCGCGCAATGGTGCCACGGTGGTGGCTAAAGCATGGTGTGATTCGAACTATCTAGACTGGTTACGCAGCGACGCCACCGGCGCAATTGGCTCACTCGGGTTCACGGGTCGACAGGGTGAGCATATGAAAATAGTAGAAAATACGGACAGCATTCATAACCTCGTGGTGTGTACGCTATGCTCCTGCTATCCGTGGACTGTTCTGGGTCTACCACCGGTCTGGTATAAATCCGCACCCTATCGTGCCAGAGCGGTGTCTGATCCTCGTGGCGTATTAGCTGAATTCGGCGCCATCGTTGCTGAAAAGACAAATATTCGCGTATGGGATTCCACTGCAGAAATGCGCTATCTGGTAATACCCCAACGACCAGTGGGTACGGAAAACTTTAGCCAGACCGAATTAGCCAACCTCGTTACCCGTAACTCAATGATTGGTGTCGAACGAGACCTTCAAGTAACAGGCGATAAGACGTGAATGGCGGCCATGATTTAGGTGGTGTGGATGGACTCGGCCCTATCAATCCGGAGCCCGAAGCCCTCGAGTCAGTGTTTCATCACGAATGGGAAAAACGTGCTTTTGCATTAACTCTAGCATGTGGTTTTTGGGGTCAATGGAACCTGGATGAATCACGACATGCAAGAGAACGGCAACATCCAGCGGACTATCTGAAAAACACCTATTATGAAAACTGGCTGCAAGGTTTAGAAACCCTGCTCGCAGAAAAGCGTTTGTTAGAAGACGAAAATATCCAGAAACTATCTAGCAAATGTATTAGTGCGGACTCAGTTGGCGATATTCTGAGCCGAGGTGGCCCGGTGAATATGCCAACTGATACAACACCAGCGTTTCACCCGGGAGATGATGTAAAGGTAATGAATAACCATATCACAGGACATACTCGTGTCCCCCGCTATTGCGCCGGTCGCATTGGATTTATTGAGGCAGTACAGGGTTTTCATGTATTTCCTGATGCAAATGCGTTAGGTCAGCGAACGGGGCAATACCTTTACTCGGTGCGAATTTCCGCACAGGAGCTTTGGGGAAGAGACAGCCACTCTGTTTACGTTGATTTATGGCAACCGCATCTTACTAGCGTGAGAAAATCATGACCTACCACGAAAAAATTCCACTCGATGAGGCCGATATAAAATTTGCAGAGCCATGGCAGGCACAGGTATTCGCATTAACTTTGCACCTGCATCAGCAGGGGCTTTTTAGCTGGACACAATGGGCCGAACATTTATCAAAAAGTATTAAAAATGACACAACAGAATCCATAGAAAATTACACCAAGGCCTACTACTTACAGTGGCTTAATGCCTTAGAAGAAATTTGCATGTTAAAAACCGGCTTAACCAGCACCCAGCTTCTAGATAAGAGAAATGCATGGGAAACTGCTTATCTTCATACTCCACACGGTAAAGCAGTTTCACTGCACACCTAGAAAAACTAAGCCGTTCCAAAAAAGACCAACAGCGAAGGCCAACAAAACGACACCGAGAAAACTATTAATTATTCTGTAAATCCGCAAATTAAATCGATTTCTGTAATACCCAATAATCAGCGCAAGGATTATTTTCAAGCCGACCAACAGTAAATAAAATATTGCCAGAAATGCTGCGGCTAAACCGAGCGAAAGTTCTGCGGCACCAACCAGCAGCGGCGCACCCACTGTTCCCCAAAAAAGATATGGCTGCGGATTAAATAAATTTACTACCACACCTTTTAGTAACGAACGGGAGGCCTCCTTCGCAGGATTGGTTTCTATTGATGGATATTTAAAGCTTGAGACGGCAACAAATCCAACAACAACGGCACCTGCGATAGAAATTGCTCCCAGCACTGGTTCAAATGCTGCTAAATAGGTTACCAAACACCAGGATAAAAGTATTATAGGTGCGTCCGATATTAACGGAGCACATGCCACGCGAACCCCAGATGCAGCACCATGGCGCAACGATTCGGACAACACCAGACTAAGCAAGGGACCAGGAGAGAGTCCGGCACTTAACCCCAACAAGCACGCAACGGATAGATAATAAATCATGCTTTTCGCATTATGAAAAATAGAAACGATCAAAATCGTCCAAATAAAACTTTGCGACGACCTCACAAGAATCAAATTAAATGAATATATTTCAATAACTTAAATTGTATTCATAAGTTACTAATACCTGCTATTTCAAATCTTAATAGTTGGCATTTAGACTGGTATTGTAAAACAAAATGAAAAATCCGGTATAAAGCCCTCAATGAATCCATTACCCGCGAAGACAATGACTGAAACCCAACAAAAACGTATCATCGAAGATCAATTAGCCGTTAATCCAGATCTGCACAACTTCATACAGCAAGAGTTACTGCCAGACAGTGATATTTCCGCCGATCATTTTTGGAAAACACTGCAGAATATCGTCTCGGAATTTGGCCCACGCAATCAAGAAATGTTGCGTAAACGAGATGAACTACAAGCTCAAATCGATCAGTGGCACTCGGCTAACTTCGAAAATTTCTCTACGGATACGTATAAATCCTTCTTGAAGAACATCGGTTATTTGGAAGAAGAAGTGAATGACTTCGCCATATCAACCGAAAATGTCGACCCCGAAGTCGCAAGTATTCCCGGAGCGCAACTGGTTGTTCCAGTTGACAATGCGCGCTATGCATTGAATGCAGCAAACGCGCGTTGGGGCAGCTTCTACGATTCGCTTTACGGTACCGATGCTATATCTAAAGCTAATGGCTGTAATAAAACCCGTCGCTACAATCCGATTCGCGGCGATAAAATTATTGATTACACCCGGGACTTCCTCGATCAACACTTTGCACTGGAGCAAGGCACTCATCATTGGGCAATCAATTACCAAGTTGTAGATGGGGCACTAATAGTAACTCTCGGCGATGGATTGAAAACACCTTTGCTTCAACCCGAACGATTCGTTGGTTTCCTTGGAGAAGGCAGCGCCCCAGACGCAATCGTGCTTGAAAAAAACAAATTACACACTGAAATTCGTTTTGGCGAAGGTTTCTTTATTGGTCGGCGAGATCATGCGAACATTTACGATATGCAACTTGAATCGGCGCTAACCACTATTATGGATCTGGAAGACTCCGTAGCCTCAGTAGATGCTGATGATAAAATACAGGGCTATCGAAACTGGCTCGGACTAATGCAAGGTGATCTTGTTGAATCATTTAAAAAAGGCGATGAAACAGTTAAGCGCGAATTAAATGCTGATCGGATATACACCGCGCCAAATGGAGGCGAACTACGTCTTAAAGGTCGGAGCCTCATGCTGGTCAGAAACGTAGGAACTCATCTTGCAACAGATGGAGTACTGCATAACGGCAACCCCATTGCGGAGACCATGCTCGATATTCTTGTGACAGCGATCGCGGGTAAAAAAGGACTGTCTGATAACACCCAACTCAAGAATAGCGCTACAGGTTCCGTATATATCGTTAAACCAAAGATGCATGGATCCGAAGAGGTTCGACAGGCAGTTGAATTATTTGCCAGCGTGGAAGACGCCATCGGATTGCCTCGCAACACACTCAAGATGGGCATTATGGACGAGGAACGTCGTACTAGTTGCAATCTAAAAAATTGTGTTTACGAAGCACGAGAACGAGTATTCTTTATCAATACGGGTTTCCTTGATAGAACCGGAGACGAAATACATACCGATATGGAAGCAGGCCCGGTATTACCTAAGTCTGAAATGAAAGGTGCTTCTTGGTTGCAAGCCTATGAGAACCGGAATGTTGATACAGGTTTGGGCTGCGGATTTAGTTATAAAGCCCAGATAGGCAAAGGAATGTGGGCTATGCCCGATGAAATGGACGCTATGCTTCGTACAAAAATAACTCATCCAAACTCAGGTGCGAATACTGCCTGGGTGCCATCGCCAACAGCTGCAACACTGCACGCCACCCACTACTTCACTCTCGATGTTATGGAGCGACAAAAGCAGTTAATGGGGCGCAAGAAAAGCCCAGTCGATACTTTGTTAGAAATCCCTTTGATGGAAAAAGGTAGAGTTCTGCCGGATCGTCTGATCAATCAGGAACTGGAAAACAATTGTCAGGGTATTTTAGGCTATGTTGTGCGCTGGGTTGGCCAAGGTGTTGGCTGCTCCAAAGTTCCTGATATAAATAACATTGACCTTATGGAAGACTGTGCAACATTGAGAATCTCCAGCCAACACCTGGCAAACTGGATACACCACGGTATATTAAACGAACAGCAGGTAGAAAAAGCCATGGAACGTATGGCGGTTGTGGTTGATCGCCAGAACTCCAATGATCCTGACTACCAACCAATGGGTGGCAATTTCGCAACCAGCATTCCGTTTAAAGCAGCTCTTGACCTCGCACTGAAGGGTAGAACCCAAGCCAATGGTTATACAGAATTTATTCTCTATGCCCGACGTCAGGAAATGAAGGCTAGCACTTAAAAATAATCAGACGAATTCGCTGGTTACGATTAAAAATCGTGATCAGCGAGAAATGCCGTATTTTACAATAACCCAGATCGCTCTGAACCCGTCTCTCCAACCAATTTTTTTACCTTCCGCATAGGTTCGACCGAAATAGCTAATACCGGTTTCATATATTCGAATATCAGCAATACGCGCGACCTTAGCCGTCACCTCCGGTTCAATACCGAATCGATCCTCCACCAGATCTAAATTTTTTAGAATCTTCGCAGGAAATAATTTATAACACGTTTCCATGTCGGTCAGATTTAGGTTGGTAAACACATTACTAAGCAAAGTGAGAAACTTATTACCCACTGAGTGCCAAAAATAGAGCACACGGTGCGTCTCGCCGCCGGAGAATCGACTACCGTAAACAATATCTGCATGGCCTGATAAAACGGGCTTACATAATTTTACAAAATCACCGGGATCGTATTCAAGATCTGCATCCTGAATAATAATATACTCACCCGAAGCCTTTTCAATACCCTGTCGAATTGCATACCCCTTGCCTCGATTAACCGGTAACCGTATAAAATGATCAATATCATCCAAAAGGTTCCCATTAATAACTGAGGCAGTATTGTCGGTTGATGCATCATCAATCAGAATAATTTCCATCGTCCTATCCAGATTGCAGTTTTTTACCGCCTGAACGACTTTTTCAACTGTTTTCTCTTCGTTATAACAAGGTATCAGTACGCTTAAAAAAGGTTGCATGTAAATAGTCTTTTAGATGTATTTTTAAAAAAAGTAATATACCTATATGATACCGTGCAGCTGCACATTAATTCCATTCAAAAATGTTGTTTCCAGTTATCATTTATATCTAAATGTTTGATCCACCCGAATATCTAACAACGAAGGAGTTAGCCGACCTACTTCGTACACGAGAACGTAAAATATATGATCTAGCCGCAAGTGGCGAGATACCCTGCACCCTTGCAACCGGAAAACTTCTATTCCCCAAATCCTCAGTGATGCATTGGCTACAATCGAATCAGGTTGGATTACAGTCAACTATGATAGATAAACCGGCCCCCAATGTTTTCTTGGGCAGTCATGACCCGTTACTGTTTTGGGCACTGCAGGCTTCGAACTGCGGTATCGCCACTATTTTTGATGGTAGTGTTGCTGGCCTGAACAGCTTTGTGTCAGGCAAGGGCCTCGCCAGCGGGATGCATATTTACGAGCCCGCAACAAACAGCTGGAATAAAAATACAGTGCGTGAAGCTACGATGCAACAGTCTGTGGTACTTACAAAATTCTGTACACGTACACGTGGAATTCTTTTCTCCCTAGAAAAACACAACCGACCAAAAGATATCCGAGATATACAAAATTTAAGTTTTGTACAAAGGCAACCCCTATCCGGTGCCCAATTATTACTGGACCATCACCTGAATTACCACGACATAAAATCCGCACACATTAACTATACTGATCTGGCACATAATGAAACTGACGCGGCGCTTGGCGTAGTAAACGGTCGCGCAGATATCGCCATCGGTCTTCAATGCATGGCTATTCAGTTTCAGCTTGGTTTCGTTCCCATCGTGCACGAAGAATTCGATCTGCTAGTTGATAGACAAGCTTGGTTCGAGAGCGGATTTCAAACGTTCTGGAAATTCTGTCAAACTAAAGAGTTTCTTAACCGGGCAGAAACAATGCGCGGCTACGATATAAGCTCATTTGGTAAAATACGTTATAACAGTCAGTAAACACGAGAACCTTGATAGTCTTGTCATTGCTAACAAAAATTCACGGTAAATTGATACCATCACAAAAATAATCAACGAATAGAGGACCGATATGAATGAAATAGTGCCGGATTATCTTAACCCTGAGATACCTGCGGGACTACCCTGCACCACCATACCAATGATTGAAGCTACCAGCGAGAGCCTTGAAGGATATGGACTATTGGTTGACCACCCTGAAGGTTTCGACATCGAAATTGTACGCTGGCCTGCAACTGGCTGGCGTTCAGTAGATGTCGATTCCGGTGATGAAGGTGGCGCCGTTGAAGGTACTTTTCAAAGTAGCTGGCAAGGCGATATTTTATATGGAAAAAATGATGCGGTTTGCGGACACTACATCCTAGGCTATAGCGAAGATCCCGGTATTGCAAAGGACGGACCACCCAGTCGACCCTCAAGAATTTTATTGTGGCACGCAAACTATCATCCAGACGGCGGTCAATTATTTTTTCCGCTTGAACCTAAGCCTTTTGTGCTGCCTCTTGCGTTACCCGGTGACGATGTTAAACCCACTGATTTTGTTTGTTTCCACGGCGACGGCACCAAAGGCATCTATATCCACCCGGGGGTCTGGCACGAAGGTGTTTTCAGCCTAGATTCCGAGCAATCTTTTTTCGATAAACAAGGCCGTGTACATGCGCGAATTTCCGTCAATTTCCCAAAGGAGTTTGGCTGCCTGTTAGAGGTAAAACTTTAACAAAACCAAACTCGACGGGTTTGTCATTATCGGCATTTATAATGAACCCGGAAAATTGCAAAAAAGATTGGATGACAACCCTAAGCCAACTATGGATAAATCAGGTATGAGCGCCCGGAAAATTTTGACGATACCGCGTCGCTTGCCCACATTCGTAAAGCCGTCACGGATCACTCGTTAATCATCAAAAAAAGGCCGATTGAGTATAGAACCCAATCGGCCTTTTCATCACTGCAATAAACGCCGATTAACAATCCAGCGTATTATCCCGTTCCCATTGCGAAAGTGTCGTTGAAAAATCTGTCCATTCCACATGCTTCAACTTACTATAGGCATCCACTAGCTCGTTACCGAGCCCCTCACGAAGAATAGTACTCTTCTCAAACAAACGAATTGAATCCAGCATATTCTTTGGTAATCGCTTAACTCCCTTCAATTTATGGCCATCGGTATACATGTTAATGTCATGTCGTTTACCGGGGTCACGCTTGTTAGCCATACCGTCCAAACCAGACATCAGAATACCCGCCTGCATAAGATACGGATTAGCCGCACCGTCCATCAAACGCAATTCAAAACGCCCAGCATCTGGAATTCGGATCATATGCGAGCGATTGTTACCGGAGTAGGTTACGGCATTAGGCGACCAAGTAGCGCCAGAAGATGTAACCGGTGCGTCCAATCGCATAAAACTATTCACAGTGGGATTATATATAGCGGTTAGCGTATCCGCCGATTGCATAATGCCACCTAGAAAATTGTACGCTAATGGGGATAACCCAAGCTCGCCTTTTTTGTCACTAAACAGGTTCTTCTTACCTTTAAGGTCCCACAACGAAACATGCGCATGACAACCATTGCCGGTTAAATGGGCAAATGGCTTCGGCATGAAAGTCGCTCGCATGCCATGATCTTCGGCAAGAGATCTAACCATATATTTAAAAAAGGTATGACGATCAGCAGTTACCAAGCAATCATCATAATCCCAGTTCATTTCAAATTGACCATTAGCGTCCTCATGGTCGTTTTGATAAGGCCCCCAGCCAAGTTCAAGCATGGCATCACAAATCTTACTGATGATATCGTACTGGCGCATTAGAGCCGATTGGTCATAACAGGGTTTGCCTTGAATATCCATTTCGTCTGCTAATGAATTACCATCGGGCTTAATCAAAAAGTATTCGCATTCGACACCGGATTTCATACGGTAGCCAAGATCCCGCGCCTTCTTAATCTGTCGCTTTAAGGCAACTCGCGGAGAGGCTTCAACTTCCTTTCCATCCATCCATAAATCCCCGGCCAACCAGCCAACCTCTGGTTTCCACGGCAACTGTATCAAACTATCTGGATCGGGAATGGCGAATAAATCCGGATCAGCCGGTGTCATATCTAACCACGCTGCAAATCCAGCAAATCCGGCACCTTCTTTTT
This sequence comes from uncultured Gammaproteobacteria bacterium, assembly GCA_905478855.1. GTDB lineage: Bacteria > Pseudomonadota > Gammaproteobacteria > Arenicellales > CAJQKF01 > CAJQKF01. The sequence goes on along the minus strand of CAJQKF010000041.1, from coordinate 5,246 downwards.
GCATACCACCGATTGCTCGTGCCGGCACCAGTTTTGAACGCAGCACGCCAAATAAATCAACAAAACTAATTAAAAAATATTGGATGCCACGCTCTTTAGCTATCTTGGCAAGATCTTTACTCATACCTTATTCCTCTCGTAGTTGTGTCGTACAATTATCTGATTGTGTATTGTACGACTATTCTAGTAGCCGTTTCGACCCGGAACCCAGTCGGTGCCGGCTAACGGCAAACCTGACATAGCAGCAGCCTCAACGGTAAGCGCAACCATATCTTCCGGTTCTAGGTTATGGACATGGGACTTTCCACATGCCCGCGCAATCGTCTGGGCTTCAAGGGTCAATACCCGAAGATAATTTGCCAATCGTCGACCGGCAATACGTGGGTCAAGATTCTTCGCCAACTCAGGATCCTGCGTGGAGATCCCACTCGGGTCTCGACCCGCATGCCAATCATCATAATAACCAGATGCCGAACCGATTTTACGATATTCATCGTCAAGCTCCGGACTGTTATCACCCATCGCTATCATAGCGGCAGAACCAATCGATACCGCATCAGCGCCCAGTGCTAAAGCCTTTGCCACATCGGCTCCAGTACGTATCCCACCTGACACAATCAATTGTACCTTGCGATGCATTCCTGCTTCTTTTAATGCGGCAACTGCCATGCGCACTGCGGGTAATGTGGGGATACCAACGTTTTCAATAAATACTTCCTGCGTAGCCGCGGTGCCCCCTTGCATGCCATCAACAACCACTACATCAGCACCCGCCTTAACCGCCAGCATGGTGTCAAAATACACTCGAGATGCGCCGACCTTAATATAAATCGGCTTTTCCCAGTCGGTTATCTCACGTAATTCCTGTATCTTTATTTCAAGATCATCAGGTCCCGTCCAATCAGGATGACGACACGCGCTGCGCTGATCTATGCCTTCTGGCAAATGACGCATTTTAGCGACACGAGCGCTAATTTTTTGTCCGAGCAACATCCCGCCGCCACCCGGCTTTGCCCCCTGACCCACTACAATTTCAATTGCATCAGCCTTACGAAGATCGTCCGGGTTCATGCCATATCGTGAAGGCAGTAATTGATAAACGAGCATGTCAGAATGACCACGTTCTTCCGGTGTCATGCCGCCGTCACCGGTTGTGGTACTGGTGCCGACTTCTGAAGCGCCTCGGCCCAATGCCTCTTTCGCCTGTGCGGAAAGCGCACCAAAGCTCATACCAGCAATCGTAACCGGTATTTTTAATTCGATAGGTTTTTTAGCGAAACGCGTGCCTAAAGTCACGCTGGTATCGCAGGTTTCTCGATAACCTTCCAAAGGATACCGCGACATGCTGGCACCCAAAAACACCAGGTCATCAAATGTTGGTATATGTCGTTTCGCGCCAAAGCCGCGAATATCATATATACCCTCTCTGGCAGCTCGCTGTATTTCTGCTATCACTGGCTTTGAAAAAGTATGCGAATCTCTCAGCCAATCATCATTTCGGTTACTACTCATAGTATTCTCTTTCGTAAAAATTCTGTTATAGGTCGAAAACTAACCACTCTTAATAAGCGTTATCTATATTGAAGTGGTAGAGCTGACGAGCGGAGCCGTAACGTCGGAAGTCTGATGCTTTGCAATCAGTCATACCGGCCGCTTCAAGAAGTTCCGTGACCTCCTGCAGATGCTCCTCACCCATTTCTTTCTCTATACAATCAGCCCCCAAATTGGCCACCGAGCCACGAACGTACAGACGCGCCTCATAGATAGAATCGCCCAAGGCTGCCCCGGCATCTCCACACACGACTAATCGCCCGGTCTGCGCCATAAATGCGCTCATATGACCAACGTTGCCACCGACAACAATGTCTACACCCTTCATTGAGATGCCGCATCTGGACGATGCATCACCTCGAATCACAAGCAAACCGCCATGAGCCGTTGCGCCACAGTACTGGGATGCATTTCCGGATACGATAACTTTTCCCGACATCATATTCTCGGCAAGCCCCGGGCCAGCATTACCGTTTATATGTACAGTTGCTTGTTGATTCATTCCGGCACAATAGTAACCAACATGTCCTTCAATAGTAACTTCAGCGGGTGTGTCAATACCAACTGCTAGCGCATGCTTACCTGCAGGGTTGGTAACCGTGACGGAGCCATTGGGGTCCGTAGATGGCATATCGTGTAAATGCTGATTAAGACCACGTATTTCTTCCTGATCAAGATTAAATTCTTTCATTTCTATCCTCCCCAAGTGTAAATAGTGGCAGGTTCCGGTTCCCATATCCGTGCATTCTCGGCGCCAGGCAGTTGGGCAATTGCACGATACTCAGATGCCATAGCAACCCAATCATCTGTTTCTGCAAGTACTGCAGGCTTACACGCGATGGGATCACGCAACACGGCAAAACCATCTTTTGTACCAATTGCAAACGTATAAAATCCATCGAGATCCCGCAAAGCCGCGTTCAGCGCGTCTTCCAGATCATCGCCTTGTGATAATCTCCAGGTCAGGTAACCCGCAGCAACTTCACTATCATTATCCGTTTGAAAACGAATACCTTCAGACATAAGCATCCGGCGCAAATGATTATGATTGGATAAGGATCCATTGTGCACTAGACATAAATCTAACCCTGTGGAAAATGGGTGGGAATGCTCGGTTGTAACCGCGCTTTCTGTTGCCATGCGGGTATGGCCCAATGCATGAGTGCCATCGACACCGTCTAATCGATATTGATTAACCACGTCCTTTGGCAAACCTTTTTCTTTAAAAATTTCGATAACCTGTCCGGAACTGGTGACACGTAAATCTGTATGGGTTTCCTCAATCATGTGAGCCGCCTCCATGGCATTGCCCGGCACTTCAATCACAACATGATTAGCACGTCGAGTTAATGAGACCGATCCGAATACAGCATCGAGCGACTGCTGCAAAGACTGCATGGATTCTTCGTCGAGATCCGGACTCTGCACGGTTACCTTGCCATTACCCTCGGCCGCGGGCTTTCGGTACAGCGCCACGCCGGCACTATCAGGGCCACGATCAGACATCTGGATTAACATTGAAGAAAGCAATGTTCCTAATTCCGGCCGCAAGCGATCATTCTTCGTGTATAAACCTACTATTCCACACATAGTTCGTATTCTGCGTTAGTTAATTTAGAACCGGCGAGCCTACCAAGCATTGCTTCTTCAATCAACCTTCAAGAAAATATGTTTCTTAATAAGAAACAAACTAGAATGACGCACGAATTATTTTACGCTTACACGCATGTGTGAATCTGATCTACCATCAACGATTACGGCGCAATCAACATAACCCTAAAATTTCATTCCACTTGACCCACCGACGTCAACTGCTACAGTACTAAGCTACCCCGTTTCTGCAGGCCAACGACGAACGCCGGAAAATCACCATGAATTGCCCTTGGCATCCCGATGAATTACCAAAAGCAACCAACGACACCGCGTTAATGCGTGAGCAACTCGATATTTTTGGTTATTGCATAATCGACAATGCGTTGAGCCCAACTGTAACCGACACCATTCGTAACCGATTAGTTGAACAGGCCGAGATAGAACGGGAAATTCACTCCCATAAAAACCCCGCAAATATTGATCCTGTTAACCAGTGGGTTGGCATGCTACTTAACAAAGGCCAAATATTTCTAGAGCTGCTGCGACACACTCAGTGCGCAGGTCTACTAGAGCACATGCTCGGAGAAGATTTTTTATTCTCTTGTGTTGATGCGCAAATTCAACATCCAGGCTCGAAAGATATGCCATTGCATACCGACCAGTGGTGGATGCCAGAGCCGATAATGGCAACAGACATACGACATCGTCCCGGGGAATATTTTCGTGGTCGTGATGGGTCAGTGGATGCGTCCATATCGCGAACGTCGATTGGGAACATTGCAGAGGCCAATATTATGTGGATGATTACGGATTTCGAAGAAGCCAATGGCGCCACCAGACTGGTTCCAGGTTCCCACCTCAGCGGTCGTCAACCTGATCCACAAATTCCACACCCGATCGCTACCGTTGCCGCCACAGGTGCGGCCGGAACCGCCTTTGCGTTCGACGGTAGGTTGTGGCACGGTGGCGCAGCAAACCATACAGCTACCGCTCGTTACGGTGTAACAACTGCAGGCTGTGGCCCACAGTTTCGACAAATTGAAAACTACAGTCGGGGCATGCGACCCGAGGTATTTGAAAAGTGCGAAATCAATATTTTAAGAAGACTAGGCTTCACGTCCTGGTCGGGTTATGGTCATACGGGTAATCCAGAAGAGTCCATTTCTCGATGCGGACAGATGACAGATGGCCCGCTTTTTCGGAAGTCGAAATAAAACGATGTGCACTGTACAAAATTTATTACGGCTTCTACTGTTGCAATGCAGATAAAAGCCCAGACTCGAAAAAGAATTCTAAGTTGGTGTGGAATCACATTATTAGGAGGCATTATTGGTGTCTCTTATTCGTTATGGGTTGGAGGTAACCCGGGACTCGCATTTACGGCAGCGTGTATCCTTACAGGTGCTGTATTCGGATTCGAATTATTTTACGTGTATCGCCCTGCTGGAATCTGGTTACGTAGTCTGCCCTTGCCTTTATTTTTGGCCATATCGAGCCTCATCTGGATAATAATCGTTGGCACCAGCCTGCAAGTTGTTCCATTATTTTTTGGATTCGACCAAGCCTATGGAGACACTTATAGCGCCAGCACTTTTACCCAAGACATGAGTTTCGCACTTATAATTATCTTCATAGTGAATTCGGTGCTACGTATACGCAGCCTCATAGGCAGTCGCGTCTTAAAGAACTTTATGATCGGTCGTTATCACCGACCATTACGAGAACAACGGGTGTTCATGTTTCTCGACTTAGCGAATTCGACCCCACTCTCCGAGGAGCTTGGCGATATTCGAGTTCAATCACTAATAGGTCGGTTTTTCTTCGATATTGCCCAGCCAATTGCAGAGTACGGTGGCGAAACCCATCGTTATATAGGTGATGAAGTCGTCGTAACCTGGTCACTAACCGAAGCCACAAAGGATAATCGGTGCATTGAGTGTGTATTTGCCATTCAATCCACCATTGCTAGGCTCGCTGTTGAGTATCAATCCGAGTTTGGAGTTATACCCGAATTCAGAATCGGCATGCACGGTGGTTCGGTGGTTGCCAGTAAGTCGGAGACGACAAACGAGAAATTGTATATTTTGGCGATACGGTCAACA
>CAJQKF010000040.1 GCA_905478855.1 uncultured Gammaproteobacteria bacterium | reverse complement strand
TACTCATATCAATAGCGATGAGTTCGTCAATTGTTCGCAATAATTATCTCAGCGCTGAGGTTCTAACTCCAGATCAAATTACCGCGCTAATGATTGGTGCCTTCGCATCCTACCCAGCAGGCACTTTACTTGTGCGGATCGCTAATTTTCTTACTCGAGATAATCTAGATGCCGCGGCGGGTGGACACCTATTCTTAACAAGTCATTTTAAGCAATCGAGACTCCGAATTCACCTGCATTACCTTTGGACCGAGGTGTTCAGCAATGACGCTCCGGACGGCACGGTAAAAACAAAGCTTCATGAACATCAGCATGAACTAAATATTGGTTCTGCAACCATAGCAAATGGTAACGTTTATCAGCCTTTTCGTGAGCCGGAATTGAATAGTATGGAGGCCGCACTATTTCCCAATACGAATCGACTATCGGACGATTGTCAAGACTATCAACAATTCGAGCGGACAGGCATATATGCGCTTAGTTTGCCACTTCCTATGGGCGTGCAAAGCGCCGAACTTGGTTTTCATCTAGGACCTGTAGAGGACTGGTATGAGAAAGGATTTTTCTCATACGAGGACTTTCCCGCCAAGGCGGTTTCTCGTGATCCATTAATAAAACGGGTTCAATCACTCATTGCAAATAAGACTATAAATCAGGCTAATCGACTGATCGCTCTCGAATCTTCACCTTCATTTTGGTATGCATTTACAATCCGCAAATTTGGCTCAAAGTTGGGCCGATCTATAAACGAACTTAACAAGCTCGCTGAATTGCACGGGTACCCAGAATACTTTGACGCACAGCATTTTATATGGCCGTCCCAAACGATGGATGACTCGGTGAGTGAACAATTCAATGACACTGCGGTACTGGGCACATTCCTCACGCGTCGACGGCAACTAATGAACGCAGTATTTTCAAAAGACCCGACGATTGCCAGTCGTCATATCCTACGCATGTTCGCCAGAGACTATGCATTAATAGTTAAACTCCGACTAAAGTTCGATGTTGCGTTTGCCGCAGGGCTGCTCCCAAGTAAACCATTTGAAGAAAATCATCGCATACAAAACCTATTTGGCATCAATCCCGTCAGGCAAGCTATCATTCTTCGCGCAAAATCAGAGGCAATGAAATCACTTGTTCTCTACAAAGAAAAAACCGGACATGATTTCTTGGAGCGCAATCGATCAAATAGACAAGTAGCGGCGGAAATCGCCGCTCATATTAACTTCAAGAACTTTCGAAATGGTAATTTTCAACAGGAAATTACCGATACCGACTGTAGATTACTCATCGCACTACTGCACCGTGTACGAATTTATCATACACTAATCAAACTCCAAGCCCTTGATTATTGGACAATAGTCGAAAAAATTGGGCTTACTGAAATGAATCATTCTTCAAAATTTCGATTCGATCACTGAATTTACGCTGGTTTTTTCTGTTTTATGACTGAGTAGCGAAATTAGTCTGCTTGTATTAAGATAGTTAACAGTAATAAAATTAATCATTAAATAAACCAATAATATTCATTTGTAATATTGAGGCTCACTAGCATGTCAGATACGACTAACAACTCTACGAGTTCTGTAGATACAAAGAAGAAAAACACCTTCACGTTAACAGATAACATGAACGGTAAATCTGTGGAACTACCGGCACTGGAAGGGACAGTAGGACCACGAGTAATAGATATTCGCAAATTGTATGGCCAAACTGGGTTATTCACATACGACCCGGGATTTACTTCGACCGCATCGTGTTCCTCGGCAATTACCTATATTGATGGCGAAGCAGGAATACTTTTGCATCGTGGTTATGCAATTGCTGATTTGGCCGAGAACTCCGATTATATGGATGTGTGTTACTTGATGCTCTACGGAGAATTACCTTCTCCTGAAGAAAAACACCAGTTTGATGAGTCCATCACCTCGCACACCATGTTGCATGAACAGCTGTCCCGGTTTTACGGCGGTTTTAAACGCGACGCACATCCTATGGCAATAATGGTAGGAGTAGTAGGGGCACTATCAGCGTTCTATCATGACAGCACCGACATCCATGATCCAATGCAACGCATGGTTGCGGCCCACCGAATGATCGCAAAAATGCCAACTATTGGCGCTTGCGCATACAAGTATTCGTTAGGTCAACCGTTTATCCACCCACGAAACGAACTATCATATTCCGGTAACCTATTACGAATGATGTTCGCCACACCAACCGAAGATTATGAAGTAAATGCAGTACTCGAGCGCGCTATAGACAAACTCTTGATACTTCACGCCGATCACGAACAAAATGCATCTACATCGACCGTAAGACTTGCTGGCTCGTCCGGTGCTAATCCGTTCGCCTGTGTTGCGGCTGGTATAGCGTCACTATGGGGTCCAGCACATGGCGGCGCCAATGAAGCTGTCCTTAAAATGCTTGATGAAATCGGGCACATTGACCGCATTCCTGAATACATCAAAAAAGCCCAGGATCCAAACGATCCTTTTAGACTTATGGGATTTGGCCACCGGGTATACAAAAACTACGACCCTCGTGCGACCGTTTTACGCAAATCCTGTCACGAGGTTCTTGAAGTGCTCGGTGTTAAAGACCCAAGGCTTGAGCTTGCAATGGAACTCGAACGTATCGCACTAGAAGACGAATACTTTGTATCTCGAAAGCTATATCCAAATGTAGATTTTTACTCAGGAATTATACTAAGCGCACTTAAATTTCCGACTAATATGTTCACCGTGCTATTCGCAATTGGACGAACCGTCGGATGGATTTCCCACTGGAAGGAAATGCTTAGCGACTCGGAGAACAAAATTGGACGCCCACGTCAACTTTTCATTGGTCAAAACGAGCGCCCGTTTACCGGCATTGAAGGAAGACAACATAGTGACAGCCAAATTAGTTGGTCATGGTTATGGCGTAGTCAAAAAACTGACAGTTCGCAGTAATACATAGTCGCAATATGAGTTAGCCGAGTGGTTTTCAACTGAAATCATTCGGCTGGCTATGATAGGAATACTTCACCTCGAATCTGTAGCATTGAATTGCCTCTATTCATGTCATAAATGTAAAACATTATTTTCAACATACAATCCATTACTTCCTAAAAAATATACCTTAACGATACGAAAGGCTCATCAAGGTAATTGCCCTGCCTCGGATCAAGTGACTTTGTGAAAATCAATAAACTATCGTTTGCAGTTACTGGCAGCTTTCGTGATAAATTAGGAATATCAACATATAGAGTTATTAATATGCGCTGTGCCATATATAAGGGCGAAAAAAAGGCGAACACTTTTCTGTTTATAGAAAAGAAAGATGACTTTTCTAGACTACCAAATGATTTACTAAAGTTGTTGGGCAGTTTGCAATTCATTATGGACCTTGAACTCACGGCTGATCGATTACTCGCTCAGGCAAATACGGGCGAAGTACTTGATCAGCTAAAGAATCAGGGATTCTATCTGCAAATGCCACCAAGCCAAGGTCACATACTCGACCAACAATCCTAAAACAGATGCTAACAAAAATACTTTTCACGCTTGCCGTCGTTGTTATTGTTGGCTTAGTATTTCGACATAAACAAGCCCCTAAGGTAGCTGCAAAAGAAGCAGCCGAGGTCACAAACTCCAGCAAACAGACCGCCATAGAAGCAAAAACGGTCATTTATGCAATATTGGGGCTTATTGTCATGCTTTCTGCGCTGTTATTCGTACTTCATTGGCAAGATGAACATGAAATTATCAATATCCGTGTAATCGATGCGAGTGGTCAAAAAATTGATTATCAATCGTATAAGAAATTCATTGATGGCCGAAAGTTCACAACACTCGACGGTCGGCAAGTAACCTTAGGTAATGGTGACCGTGTCGAAATGATGGCTACAGAATAAAAAACTAAATTGGTCGTAATCTAAATGAATATACAAATGGTTCCGGGCTATCACCCAAAATTAACGTATCTGTTGACAGCAGCTTGCATTCTAGTCGGAATCTTTACACAATTATCCAGCGACTTTGATTCCATTCGCCCCTTATTGATCACAAATTATGTCGACGTGGGACTTCCAGAAATCAAAAGTGGCGAAATCTGGCGTCTTCTTACACCTATCTTTATTCATTTTGGTTTTTTTCATCTCGTTCTTAATATGTTATGGCTTTGGCAACTTGGAGCTTTACTGGAATTTCGTCGAGGCCCAATAGTTTTTCTCACCGTTATAATTTTTAGCGCAGTAGCATCAAACCTTGGTGAGTACTACTATAGTGGGCCATTATTTGGCGGCATGTCGGGTGTTATTTTTGCTTTACTTGGATATCTTTGGGTCCAGGGAAGATTAAATCCTCGATTTGGTGTTAAGCTCAATCCCGGGTTAGTAAAAATGGTCATGATCTGGTTTGTTATTTGCTGGTCAGGTGTCCTTACCTTGATCAATCTACATATTGCAAACGTAGCGCATACTGTCGGCCTCCTGAGTGGTGCCCTATTTGCCTTTATCGCGGTAAAACTAGGTAATCAGCGGTTGTGAGGATCATTCAATAATTTCAACTTCAGAAACGGAGGTTCTAGCATGGGACTAATAAATAAATATGTGACAATAATTGCACTGATTCTGCTATCGGTAGCAAATGTTACCTACGCCGGAGACTTTGATCGATTTTTGGGGAGTTACGTCGGTCATACCATCGAAGTAGAGAATGGTAAGGATATCCACCGAGATTTAAGCGTAGTTATTAAGGAAAATGGTAACGGATTTCAGTTGGAATGGAAGACAACAAAAATTAAGGCATCAGGAAAGACCAAGACTAAGTCATATTCCATAGATTTCGAGCCAACTGGACGAGAAAATATTTTCAGCTCGGCAATGAAGGCCAACTTATTCGGTGGACGTCAACCATTAGATCCTATGAAAGGTGACCCTTATGTTTGGTCTCGGGTTAATGGGGATTTATTAACGGTGCACGCTATGATTATCACAGAGGATGGTGGTTATGAAATGCTCACATACAAGCGTACAGTTGTTGAAGAAGGACTTGATCTTGAATTCAATCGAATCAAAAATGGCGAATCGTTAAAAACAATAACAGCCCATCTAGAAAAAGTTCAGTAGGCGGAGCATCTGAAAAAACCCGAACTTCCAATCGTTTAACGCACCGATTTACTCTACTATTTGTAAATTTTTGAGCTTCCGGCGGTTTAGCTTCCAATTAGGCCTTTCTCTAGCCTTACTCGTCAGCGGCTTACCGATTACCATCAATTCGCCCTCACAGAACCCTGATCAAATTAAAGCGGCCGGTTGTCTTGTTAAATCTCGGAGTGGGGTTCTAGTTAACGTAAATAGATACTCCAACACGCTTCAACTGCCTATAGGTAAGCAACATCCTGGAGAATACGCATGGCAAACTGCCGTTCGGGAAACCTTTGAAGAAACCGGCTTTTCCGTAGAGGTAAACTATCAAATTCACGGGTTTTCCAAATACGCTCTATTATTTGACTGCACTGTTATAAAGTCGCCCCATACGATTTTAAGCCCGCAAGATACACTCGAAGTATCCGATGTTTTTTCCTGAATCCAGACACCATGACAATGTCTAACGGAGAGATCACAAAACTAAATTGGAGATATAAAACTACTGCAGAGTTTCTAAAATCTTACTTAGAATTACCAATGATCATCTAGACAATATCGGTAATCTTTTATATTCAAGCCGAGATCAAGATCGCTGCGTAAAGTTAAAAGTTCCTGCGCGAGACGAGCATCTTCCAAACCGGCACGCAACTTCACACCAATGTGGCCTTTCATCTTTTCAGCTTCAATGAGAATCGATTCAAGAGTGCCGAACTCCGTAATTAACTTTGCGGCAGTACGTATACCAACTGATCGAACACCCGGTACATTTAGCCCTGTCTCACCGGCTAATCCGAAGAGATCGGGCAATTGCTCAGGTGTTACACCAAAGCGTTCACGCACATATTCCCGATCCAATACTTTACTCGAAAAATGATCGTATAAAGTGACATTGTCAGCAATCAGTTGGCAGAAACTCTTATCAGTAGAGGCTATAGTCACTTTCCCACCCGCCGTTGCTACACGTGTCGCAATACTCGCAATCACGTCATCAGCTTCATATCCATCTAACTGGACTGACTTAATATAGTTTTTCTCAAATAGTTCTACTATATTTTTTATCAATAACTGCAAGGCAGGCTCCATCGTTTTTCGATTGGCCTTATATTGAGGATACAGATCATGTCGCCATGAGTGTCCGGAAGATTCCATCACACACATGACATGGCTCGGCATTTGACGATGGATTAATTTACGAACAGAGGCCAAACAAGCATCAGTCGCGACGCCATCCAGCGAGACCTCTTCACCATGTCTCACTGCAGCACAAACCCTTCGAATAAGGTTTAAGCCATCAATTAGTAAAACATTCATCATACACCGGAAGTATAAACCCAGTGCTAAGTATAGTGTTCAACGCCTTCATAGGCAAAAAATAGTCAACCAAAATTGTCCCGTATAACCTTCCCTACAGGATGTATCTTGAAAGATCTTCATCTTCTGAAAGATCATCCAGCTGACGATCAACATACACCTTATCAATTATTACAGAGTCGCCATCCCTATCTGATGCCTCAAAAGAAAGCGGTTCAAGTAATCGTTCCAGTACGGTATGAAGACGTCTTGCACCGATATTCTCTGTTTTTTCGTTTACCTTGAAAGCGTGCTCAGCAAGACTCCGAATACCGTCGGCCTCAAACCTTAAGTCGACGCCTTCAGTCTTGAGCAATGCCACATACTGTTCGGTTAAAGACGAATCAGGTTCTTCGAGAATTCGAACAAAATCGTCTACAACCAAAGCGTTAAGTTCCACTCTGATGGGCAACCTGCCCTGAAGCTCAGGAATTAAATCCGATGGCTTGGATAGTTGAAATGCCCCAGATGCAATAAATAAAATAAAATCGGTTTTAACCATTCCATATTTAGTGGTAACCGAACTTCCTTCAACCAACGGCAAAAGATCGCGTTGCACCCCTTCTCTGGAAACTTCACCACCAGACTGATTTCCACTACTTACTATTTTGTCCATTTCGTCAAGGAACACAATGCCATCTTGTTCAACTCGACTAATCGCACTCAGTTTTATATCTTCTTCATTTACCAGCTTACCCGCTTCTTCATCGGTTAAAACTTGCAGTGCTTTATCGACACGCATTTTGCGCGTTTTAGTTCCCTGACTGCCCATATTTTGCATCATGCTCTGCAACTGTGACGTCATTTCCTCCATGCCAGGAGGCCCCATTATTTCAACGCCAACAGGATTAGCGCTTACTTCGATTTCAATTTCTATATCATCAAGTTTACCTTCGCGAAGTAATTTTCTAAACCGTTGACGACCCGCACCATCACTCTCTTCTCGGTTATCTACATCATCTGCTGACCGGGTTTTAGAATCTCGTGCAGGTGGTAACAATAAATCAAGAATTCTCTCTTCAGCTGCGTCCTCAGCACGCGGCATCACTTTTGCCTGATGCTCTTCCCGTGTCATTTTCACCGAAATTTCGGCTAAATCACGAATTATCGAGTCGACTTCACGGCCAACATAACCAACTTCCGTAAACTTAGTTGCCTCAACTTTAATGAAGGGTGCCTTTGCTAATTTTGCTAAACGGCGCGCAATTTCGGTCTTCCCTACACCGGTCGGGCCAATCATGAGAATGTTCTTTGGTGTAATTTCATCTCTCATAGCCGAATCAGGAACATTTGACCGTCTCCAGCGGTTTCGAAGTGCAATTGCAACTGATCGTTTTGCCGCATCTTGGCCAACAATATGTTTATCCAGTTCCTGGACAATTTCTCTAGGTGTCATTTCGGACATGATATTACTTTCAGATTAAATGTAGCAGAACCCAATTCTCAACTTGGTTAACACCAAACAGAAAATTGTATTATTCGAATGATAACTCTTCGATGGTCAAATGATTATTTGTGTATACACAAATCTCAGATGCAATTTGTAGACTTTTCTGTACGATATCTGCAGCAGGCAGATCCGTATTTGTGACCAATGCTCTGGCCGCAGCTTTCGCAAAACTACCGCCTGAACCTATTGCCATAACTCCTTCTTCTGGTTCAATTACATCACCATTTCCACTTATAATGAGCGAATCTGTCAGGTTTGCAACGATTAATAATGCTTCCAAACGACGTAACATGCGATCAGTTCGCCAATCTTTAGCGAGCTCAACCGCACTTCGAACCAAATTACCCTGGTGTTTTTCAAGCTTACTTTCAAATCGTTCAAATAAAGTGAATGCATCGGCGGTGCTTCCTGCGAAACCCGCTAGCACTTCATTCCGATAAAGTCGGCGAACCTTACGTGCATTACCCTTCATGACCGTATCGCCCATGGAAACCTGCCCATCACCACCCATTGCAACAGAGTTTTTACCGCGCACTGATACGATTGTTGTCCCGTGTAAATCCAAACTCATGCTACTTTTTTCTCAATTATTTTTAAACAATTCGTAAATCAGGTTTCCGACGCGTCGGCGTGCTTGATTCAACCGCGGATTCTGCAGAGCTCTCTCCTTGAGAATCTTTATTATCCTCGCTGGGGTCTGACCCCGGATCATCTGGCGATCCAGGTGTCTCGAAGAACATACCTTGGCCATTTTCCCGAGTGTAAATGCCGACTACCGATTCAACTGGTACGTAAATTTCACGAGGCACCCCGCCAAAACGGGCTGAAAAACTTATGTAGTCGTTTTTCATATCCAGTTGACTAACCGCGAGATCATGAATATTAAACACCACCGTACCGTCAGTAATGAACTCACTCGGCACATCCACTCCTGGATACGAGGCATTCACAAGAATTTGTGGTGTAAATCCGCAATCCATCGACCACTCCCAAATCGCCCGTATTAAATACGGTCGTCGGGATGGAAGGGCATTCTTAGACTCAGTCAAACGTGCAAACCCTTTATTCTACGGACGTCTAGTGAAGTGACTTTTCCGCTTCGGTTAGACTCCGTGCGAAAGAAGATCGGTTAAATACTCTTTCTGCGTATTCCTTCAACGGCGCTGCGGGTTTAGGTAACTTAATACCGAGAGCCGATAAACGCCACAATAAAGGAGCAAGGAAGCTATCCGCTAAACCGTGATCGTTTCCACCGAGAAACTTCTGTTCTTTAAATATAGGTGAAATTGAGACTAAACCATCGCGAATAATTTGCTTATCTTCGTCAGTAATCGACTCATAGTCACGGTTTAAGGCACAAATCCGGTCAAGCCAATCCCTCCGCAATCGATGAATCAATAAGCGAGATTTCGCCCTACCTACAGGGTCCACCGACATCATCGGCGGATGAGGCAACCGCTCATCCAAATATTCACAAATCACGCTTGGGTCGTACAAAACGAGATCACGATCCACCAATGTTGGTGTCTCAGCATAAGGATTTACATCCGCCAGATCTACCAATTGTTCATCTGATTTTGTAAATCGATATTCGCAATCAACTTCTTTTTCGTGAACGACAATTCGAACACTATGACTAAATAAGCAATCCGTACCTGTTACCAGTAACATTGTGCCGCGTCGGCTTCCAGTACTAATCAAAACACACACTCCCCACCGCATAAAAGCGATTAATAATTTGTTTATCCATAGCACTTAAGCAATGAAATTGACTAAGCGTCCATGGACAACTCATAAACTAGTGCACATCTCGCCAGAATTCTTTCTTAAGAAAGTAGGTCAGTCCGATTAGCAATAACATAAACATCATTACCCAAAAACCGTAACGATAACGCACTAACTTTGCTGGCTCACCTAGGTAAACCATAAAGTTAGTTAAATCACGCATCGCGTCATCATACTCCTCTGGAGACAACTCTGCCTCCTTGACCAACTCAAATCGCTCAAAAGTTTTGTTACCGTCGGAATCTGTACTAAAAATAGCCCGTTGATTACCCTGCCACTCGTACATCGCGTGAGGCATTGCCACATTGGGAAAAATCGTATTATTCCAACCACTAGGGGTACCTTCATCCAGATAGAAACTACGCATGTAAGTGTAGATATAATCTGGCCCCCGTGAACGAGAAACCAGTGATAAATCCGGTGGTGCCGTACCAAACCATTTCTTGGCATCCTCTACAGGCATAGTTGATTCCATTAACTCACCCGGTTTGTCTGCGGCAAACATCAAACTTTCACGAAGAATTTCATCGCTAATTCCCAAATCTTCTGCCATACGGTTGTAACGCATGTAGGAAGCACTATGACACGACAAACAAAAATTTACGAAAATGCGCGCGCCTCTCTGCAAGGACGGAGTATCACTTAGATCAACGTTTACGTGATCAAGCTTTAATCCCCCGGAACCAGCAGCGAAACCCGCTACGCTATAAAAGAATAGTAGAAGTGCAACAGTTTTTTTCATTATCCAGTCACTCGATCAGGTTCTGCTTTACTGGTATCCCGCGACGTATACCATGGCATCAATAAGAAAAACAGGAAGTAAAGAACCATACAAACTTGGGCCCAAATTACATTTTCAAAAATAAACAAATCAATATGGGCAGGATGTTTTGTTCCAAGGTAGCCCAAGATTACAAAAGCAATAACGAATATGGTCAGCGCCGTTTTATACATGTAACCACGATAGCGAATCGATCTCACCTTAGCTCTATCTAACCACGGCAGAAGGAACAACATAGCCAAAGATAAGCCCATTGCTAGCACTCCCCATAACTTGGCGCCGCCCGGCAACCACTCCCAGGTAACAGCACGAAGAATTGAATAAAACGGCGTGAAATACCAAAGGGGTACTATATCAGGCGGTGTCTGCAATATATTTGCTGGGGTAAAGTTATCTTTTTCTAGAAACCAACCACCAAATTCAGGCACAAAAAACACAATACCGAAGAAAAGCATAAAGAATACAGACAATCCAAACATATCCTTCACGGTGTAGTAGGGATGGAAAGGAATCGCATCTAGCGGCTTGCCATTTTCATCCTTATGCTTTTTCACATCAATACCATCAGGATTATTAGATCCAACTTTATGCAATGCGACTATATGCAGATATACCAGTAAGGCTAGAAGCAACGGCAATAAGATAACGTGGAATGCGAAAAAACGGTTCAAAGTAGCATCGGACACCACAAAATCGCCTCGTATCCATTCCGACAGGCCATCTCCAATAATCGGAATCGCTCCAAACAGTGAAATGATTACCTGAGCGCCCCAGTAAGACATGTTACCCCAGGGTAATAAATAGCCCATGAAAGCTTCCGCCATTAAAGCAACGAAAATGACCATGCCAATAA
Source organism: uncultured Gammaproteobacteria bacterium (assembly GCA_905478855.1). GTDB lineage: Bacteria > Pseudomonadota > Gammaproteobacteria > Arenicellales > CAJQKF01 > CAJQKF01. The sequence goes on along the minus strand of CAJQKF010000040.1, from coordinate 66,403 downwards.
TCCACACGAGCTCTCGTGGCCCTTTAAAAGAACCGTAAAGCAACCCGCGAAACATATGCATGTAGACCACAACAAAAAACAAAGATGCGCCTGTCGAATGCATATATCTAATGAACCATCCACCGGGCACATCACGCATAATATGTTCTACCGAGGCAAACGCCAGCTGTGCATCGGGTTTGTAGTGCATGGTTAGGAATATACCCGTAAGGATTTGCAGCACCAGGACAACTACTGCTATTCCTCCAAAGTAATACCAGAAATTGAAGTTTTTTGGTGCGAAGTATTTCGAAAAATGCTCTTCCCAAACCTTAGTTGCTGGAAAACGATCGTCAATCCAATTAGACATCTTTGGACTCCTCTTGTGGATCAACACCAACAAGGATTTGATTCTCTCCAATATACGAATACGGAGGAACTTCTAAATTGGTCGGAGCTGGCACATTGCGATAAACGCGTCCAGCCAAATCAAATAATGAACCGTGACATGGACAATAAAAACCGCCTTTCCAGTCTTTCGATACTCCAGATGCCGCACCTAACTCGAATTTTTTTGTCGGCGCACAACCAAGATGAGTACAAATTCCAACTACTACCAGAATTTCAGGACGTATAGAGCGATACTCATTCGTTGCATATACAGGCTGTTGTGGTTGTTCAGATGTTGGATCAGATAATTCATCTACCAAATCATCCAAGCCTTGGAGCATATCGGCAGTACGATTAACAATCCAAACGGGTTTTCCACGCCATTCAATTGTTAACATTTGGCCGAGCTCTAATTGACTTATATCAACTTCAACCGGTGCACCTGCCGCTTTGGCTCGGGCACTTGGTGCCATACTCGAAACGAATGGCACAGCCAACGCTGCGCATCCAACAAGTCCAACACCTGAGGTGACGACCGTCAGAAAACGCCGACGACCATCATCTAAGCTTGCGTTGCTCATTGTTTCTCCACATTTACTAGGGGTTCGGGAACACAGCAGAAACAAATATCTCCACTGCTAAATTTTCTTTGATCGGAGATTATATCAAAACACATTCTTTTTAGGGTGATATGTAGAACAATCAGAGAGAACTAAATTGCATAGAATTCGTCGATAATTCGTTTTAACTGGTTTTATTAACTAAAATATCGCGAATTCCAGCGAGATGAGCCTTACCCACTTTTTTTTGTTCGGCAACAGGCTGCTCAGAGCTTCGAGTCCAATTTAAATCTTCTGGAGGTAACTCCTCAAGAAATCGACTAGGAGTACAACTTATTATTTCACCAAATCTTTTCCGATGAGCGGCCATAGATAATGTTAGCGCAACTTTTGCCCGCGTAATGCCAACATAAAACAATCGTCTTTCTTCCTGAATACTCGCTTCATTTTGGCTATTAACATGGGGAAGTATATCCTCCTCGACTCCGACGATACAGACACGATTGAATTCAAGGCCTTTCGCTGCATGAAGCGTCATTAAACTCACGCCATCCGTATCCTCTTCATCTTGATTTTGCCGATCCAACATATCCGACAGCGTTAATCTGCGAATAATCTCTACTAAGCTTGGACGCTCTCCATCACTTTCTTTCATTCGATTCATCCATAAACCTAATTCGGTAATATTATTCAGCCGCTTCTTGGCGACATCCTCGTTATCGCTCTGAGCTTGAAGCCAATCCCAATAATCAATTTTCTCGACTAGGGAAGAAATAAGTTCTGCCGGATCCATGTGATCAGCGGCAGCTCGAAGTTCTTCTAACACGCTACAAAACTTCTCAATTCCCAAACTCGCTCGTGAAGAAAAACCCTTTGTTAATTGAGTATTGAATATTGCCTCACTCATAGTGATGCGATTTTCCACCGCCCAATTATTTACTTGCTCAAGAGTTGATGCACCAACCCCGCGACGCGGAGTGTTAATTATTCTAAAAAGAGCGCTATCATCAGATGGATTTGCAATTAGTTTTAGGTAGCACATGATATCGCGCACTTCCGTTCTATCAAAAAACGACTTCCCACCGCTAAGCAAATACGGGACCTGCAGCTCCATCAGCTTTAACTCAAGAATTCTGGACTGATAGTTACTTCGATAAAGAATTGCGAAGTCTGAATATTTTAAACCACTCTGGAACCGATCTGCCATTATTTCGGAAATAACCTGCTCCGCTTCTTTTATATCATTCCTACTCTGAATAACCCGAATGGCGTCCCCGTAACCCAGCTCACTCCATAGGGTTTTTACAAACGGCCTAGGGTTATTTTCAATCAAATGATTAGCCAATTTAAGAATTCGCCCTCGCGAACGGTAATTTTGTTCCAGTTTGATTAACGTCAAATCGGGAAAATCCGATTCGAGACGCATCAAATTTTGTGGCCTAGCACCTCGCCAGGCATAAATTGACTGATCGTCATCGCCCACAGCCATCAACCCACTACCGCTACCCGCTAATAGTTTGACCATCTCATACTGAGTATCATTAGTATCCTGATATTCATCAACGAGTAAATAATGAATTTTGCTGCGCCACCGATTTCTAACGTCCGAGTTTTCTGAGAGCAATTGCACCGGCAAGGTAATCATGTCATCTAGATCGACTGCATTACAAACACGAAGATATCGATCATAAGCCATTCGGACTTTAGCGATGTTATCTGGCACATCACTGCTAACACCGCTATTATTCTTAAGTGCTGAAATGGCATTACGCACAGATTCGGCTTGATCCGCTCGCACGCCAAACTCTCTCTGCAACAAGTCTCCGATAATGGCCACAGCATCGCGACTATCCACAATACTGAAGCCCTTCTTGATACCAATATGCTCTGCTTCGGCAGATAAGATAGTCAGGCCAAGTCGATGAAATGTCGAAATAACTGGGCGATGCCGACGCCCTTTCGGCATGGAGGTCATTTGCGACGCTACTCGATGCTGCATTTCTCTTGCAGCCTTATTCGTAAACGTTACCGCGTAAATATTTTCTGGATTAACAGTCCCATCCGAAATTAAAGTAACAATTCTTTTTGTAATTACACCCGTTTTGCCACTTCCAGCACCCGCCAACACTAAAACAGGGCTACCGCTGTGAGCGACAGCTTGTTTCTGAGCAGGATTTAATTTCAAGATAAAGTTCTGAGAATATGGGGGCGCTGAAGTCTACTGCTTGAACTATATTTTTTCCAGCTGTCTTAGTGTTATTGCATGCATAAAAATTCAGGGCTAGCTCAACAGCGTAGAACAGAAAATTGATAGCTCACCTGCGAAAAATCAGATCCTTGGATAATTAAGTTACTGAATCACAGTTTCTTTCTCCAAAAAACGTGCGAGGTGGTTCTGTGCCTGAATATGACTTGCGTAGAAAAATGCATGTTGCTCGATACTATCCCACCCGCGACTTAGTGCCTGTCGGGTGCGTTCAACAATCTCATTATCGCCATAGTGCTTTGCAATATCCAATCCAAGCATCGACAAAGCCGATGCGGGCGATACTAAAGGACTATCAGTAAACAGCTCTTTGGGCGGAGCTTCTGCTAACAACGTCTTCTTCGTGCTTCGCCAGCCGTTGCCATCTCGATATAAAGCCCAGCCAACCTGATGAACCTGCCTAGCCAAGGCAAAATCTTCATCATTTCCGGTAAGTACCGCGTAATCCCAAAGCCCTCTTGCAACGTATGCATAATCCTCGATCGACGCACTGCCAATTGAATTTTTGCCGTCCATAGCTCTGGACAAGCGCATATTTCGCCATAGGGTTTCGGTTAGGTAATTTTTGATGCTGTCCGCAGTGCGCCTAAATTGGGGATTATCCTGATCATCGGATGCGGCACAAAATGCACTTAACGCCAGACCATTCCAACCGGCAAGTAACTTGGTATCCACCGGCAATACCCGCTTCGCCTCACGATGCTTGCGAAGCAATTCAAGCGAGTCGGCAATTCGTTCAGCCGCCTCTTCCTCAGAAATAGTCATCTCAGCCGCCTCCGCCATAACATCTCTGGAACAACGCAGATGATGCCCTCCAGCTAACTGCGGCGTTCCATAAACATAACAATGCGCTTTTAGCAATTGACTATTTTCTTCACCTAATACCGATAGTAACTGTGGCTCGTCCCATAAATAATAGCCGCCTTCAATATCCTTATCATCGACTGCAGAAAATGAAGCAACTAATGCCCCTTGAGCGGTACTCATGTCTCTCGACATAAACTCAAAAGTACGTTGCGCAATTATTTTGTAGCCACGATCAGGATAGAGCTCATCGGCAAGCCAATAAAGACGCGCAAGTTCTGCATTGTCATATAGCATTTTCTCAAAATGCGGAATACTCCACGAGGGATCGACTGAATACCTAAAGAAGCCTCCACCAACATGGTCAAATAATCCATTGTTGGCCATTGCATCAAGCGTTACTTTTAAAATTTCATCTATTTCAAGCGACTCTTTATTCTCGGCAATCTCCAATAAATAAAACAAAGCGGGCGTGTGCGGAAACTTATTTTGCGAACCGAAACCGCCTTCAAACTCATCATGAAAACTTCTCGCCTGTTGAAGAAAAAGATTTTCCATTTGCGCTGCACGATCTTTATCAAGCAATTTGTCAGCGTCGGAAATCTGAACCTCATTAATTTTAGAAGCCAAGTACCTCAGCCGATTCCGATCTTCTTGCCAAACTTGGTTTACCCTTTCCAAAACTTGCTTAAACTTCTCCGGGGGCATATATAAAGCTGAAAATAAGGGATGTCCTTCAGGGGTAATGAAGACATTTAATGGCCATCCCGCTCTCTGCTCAGTATTTTGCGTAAACTCAATTAAACGCGCATCAAGAGCCGGTTCCAGCTCGCGATCAATTTTCACTGGAATATAATGCTTATTAATAAAGCGCGCTATGTCTGGATTTTTATAACTTTCTCTCTGCATGACATGACACCAGTGGCAAGAAAAATAGCCCACTGAAAAAAACAAAAGACGGTCCTCATCACGTGCTTTTTGTGCAGTATTTGCCTGCCAGTCATTCCATTCAACCGGGTCATTTCCATGAAGCGCCAAATATGGGCTTGGATGGTTTTTCAAACTGTTTCCTTGGGCATGTAAACACAAGAAAAAACTGATTGTGGTAAATGAGACGATACGCACTAACGAGCTATACATAAATAAAATCTTAACCGATAAATCGAGCACCACGATTAGCCCCAAGCCGTCCAGAATAATTCCGTATTCACTGGTTATTTATGGCATTGAATACTGAAAGATTATCAAACTTTAATTACTATCCAACGGCGTATTCTCTTCTACAGTAATTGCTTCAGGTTCATCCGGATAGATATAGCCGGCATCAACCAGAGCCCGAGTTAACGTCTGACTGTCGAAACCTGATTGTACTTGGTCCCCCACCAGCAACACTGGCACCCTATATTCTCCTGTAGCTTCGTGTAATTTAAATTGGTTTTTGACATCCATCTCGACATCGAGTTCTTCAAAAGGTACATCCCTATTTTGCAAGAACCAACGCACAAAATCACACGCATCACACTTCTTCACACTAAACAAGATTAACGGAAAATTCTGTTCCGCCAGCAGTAGGTCTACTCTGCGCTTACTTCCCTCGTCTACCGGAACAGGGTCCAACGCTGATTCCTCATAGCTATCAGTATTGGACGGTCGGGTATCTTGATACGAAACATTTCCATACTCGTCCGTGACTTTATACAGCTTTCCCTGAGCCACTAAAGACGATGCAAAAACCAAGGCTAATGCCGTGAACAGTATCTTCATAAATCGTATCTCCATAGTTCTAGCTCACTACGCAGACAATCCGCAATGACGGAAAAGAGCCGAAGCATCGGGTTCTCTACCTCGGAACTCGGTAAATAAATTCATCGCTGAATCTGATCCGCCTTTCTCAAGAATACATGAAAGGAATGAATTTCCGGTGTCTTGATTAAAAATACCGGTCTCTTCAAACTTACTAAACGCGTCAGCCGACAAAACCTCTGCCCATTTGTAGCTATAGTAACCAGCCGCATATCCGCCACTGAAAATATGACCAAAGCTATGTGGAAATCGATTGAATTCTGGGGCTTCGACTACCGATACTTCACGCCTGATTCGCTGCAACACAGTCATCGCAGTCTCACCTGGAATTGATGGGTACCCACTATGTAACGATAAGTCGAACAATGAAAACTCAACCTGCCGTAACATTTGCATCGCGGCATGATAATTTTTACCCGCTTTCATTTTATCCAACATTTCTACCGGCAGCACCTCGCCACTTTTATAATGTCCAGAAAACATTTCAAGAGCATCTGCTTCCCAACACCAATTTTCCAAAAATTGACTAGGCAATTCAACCGCATCCCATTCAACACCATTAATTCCAGATATGGACACATAGTCAACTTTCGTCAACATATGATGCAGGCCATGTCCAAACTCATGAAACAGTGTTAACACCTCATCGTGAGTTAATAGAGCAGGTTTATCCCCAACTGGCGGTGTGAAATTACAAACCAAGAACGCAACCGGTATCTGAACAGAGTCCGATACACGCCTGCGACTAACACAATCCGCCATCCATGCACCTCCCCTTTTCTTTTCCCTGGCATATAAATCAACAAAAAATTGGCCACGAATTTCCCCACCGGAATCAAGCAACTCAAATGTCTGCACATCAGGGTGCCAGACTTGAACATTCTCACAGGGTCGAACCGTAATGGAAAACAATCGACTCACAACAGAGAATAATCCGTTAAGAACGGTTGGCAGCGGAAACCAAGGACGTAGCTGCTCATCACTGAGATCAAATTTGTTTTGTTTTAGTTTCTCGGAATAAAATGAGAGATCCCATGCTTCAAGATCACCAGCATGACCATTAATTTTCGCAAACTGCTTCAGCTCCTCGAGTTCTTCTAGTGCAGCACCTCGAGCTCGTTCAGCAAGATCAAATAAGAATTTTTCAACCTGAGTCACATCTTTTGCCATTTTCGCTTGAAGCGAGTATTCGGCATAATTCTCAAAACCAAGCAATTCGGCCTGTTCAGCACGCAAACGCAATATATCCTCAATTATCGAGCTATTGTCATAGTCTTTGCAATGAGGTCCCAGCTCACTCGCTCGGGTTACATATGCCTTGTAAAGCTTTTTACGCAAGTCTCGATTTTCGGCATAGGTAAGAAAGGGGATGAGCGATGGTGCTTTTAACGTGAATCGCCATCCGGATTCACCTACATTTTTAGCTTCCTGGGCGGCCATTGCCATAGCAGACTCCGGTAAACCCGATAGATCCGCAGCATTAGATATGATCATCGACCACTTATCCGTACAATCCAGAACGTTTTTGCTGAATATATTGCTGAGGCTGGAAATCTGCTCACTAATCTCGGCAAAACGTACCTTACTATCATCATCAAGATCGACGCCGGAAAGCCTGAAATCCCGAATATTATTATCTACTACTTTTTGCTGTTCTTTTTTTAATTTGGAAAACCCCGCGTCATTCTTGATTTTCGTAAATTTCTCAAACAATCTTTTATTCTGACCTACCTCAGTATAATAAGCGCTAAGCAAAGCGATGCAGTCCTCATATACGATTCGTAGTTCTTCATTATCTGCGACACTATTCAAGTGGGATATTGGCGACCACACTCGGCTGAGATAATCCTCTAGGTCCTCCAATGGTTGGACAAAGCTTATCCAATCGGGCATCTGAGTCATCGTTTTCAATACTTTAATATTTTCTCGATTACTAGATAAGACAGCATCTACTGCCGGTCGTATATGTGATACTTTGATTTCGTTGAACTTCGGCAGTCCAACACTGTCAAGAAGTGGGTTAGGGGCAGTCATAAAAATATAAAAACTTTGGTTATAATAAATTAATCGGGACGATTATTACACGAACTAGTCGGTACGGTGGTAATTACCCATTCGTCATAAACATTAGCGGAGACATAATTAGTGTCACAGGAATTTGATTTTATCGTACTTGGTGCCGGGAGTGGTGGAATAGCTGCCGCACGCAGAGCGGCCTCGCACGGGGCACGAACAGCCATCGTAGAGTCGGGGCGATTGGGCGGTACGTGTGTAAATGTTGGCTGTGTACCAAAAAAAGTAATGTGGAACGCCTCCCATTTAGCCGAACTTCTTGAAGATGCTCCAGGCTACGGATTTGAGGTCACCAAACTAAACTTTAGCTGGCCCCATTTAAAAAAAGGACGCGACAAATATATTGGCAGGTTGAACGAAATCTATGAAAGGAATCTAAGCAATTCAGATGTCGCCGTTATTCAGGGACATGGGCGATTAATGAATTCGAACACTGTCTCGGTAAACGGGCTAGAATACCGAGCAAAGCATATACTTATTGCCACCGGTGGTTACCCGATTGTTCCGAACATACCTGGCGCGAATCATGGCATTACGAGCGATGGCTTTTTCGAGCTAGAAGATTTACCAACTCATGCTGTTGTCATTGGAGCCGGTTATATTGCCACAGAACTTGCCGGAGTACTCCATGGCCTAGGGTCAAAAGTCACCATGTTGCTTCGAAAAAATCAATTACTCAGGGAGTTTGATTCAACATTAGGTTCCACTGTCATGTCTGAAATGAAAAAATCAGGAATAAACATTCAGACTAATACTCACATTGAATCTATTGAGAATAATGGCGCACGTTTAGAAATTAAAGCTCATGATAAAAGTGTTATTAGTAACGTGGATTCGCTAATTTGGGCCATAGGACGAGGACCACTATCTGAAAACATTGGCTGCGAAGTTGCAAAGGTGCAACGTGATAGCAAAGGTTATATTGAAACAGATAGCTTCCAAAACACCTCAGTGAAAGGAATTTACGCGGTGGGTGATGTAACTGGTCGTGCTCAGCTGACCCCCGTTGCTATAGCGGCTGGAAGGCGACTGGCAGACAGGCTATTCAACGACAAACCGGAATCTCGCTTGGATTATGACACTATCGCTAGTGTTATTTTCTCTCATCCTCCAATTGGTACTGTAGGAATGAGTGAGGCCGACGCTATTAACGAATTCGGCGCTACAAACATTAAGGTTTACCAAAGCAATTTTACTAATATGTATTATGCGGTTACCGAGCGAAAGTCACCCACTGTGGCCAAACTCGTAACTATGGGGTCAGATGAGAAAATTGTTGGATGTCATATTGTGGGCGACGCTGCAGACGAAATAATTCAAGGCTTTGCAGTAGCCGTTAAAATGGGTGCACGAAAGCAAGATTTCGACAATACCGTCGCGATTCATCCTACCGCTGCAGAGGAGTTGGTCACTCTGACTTAGCGCTCAAAGTGACCAATAAGTTACGATAATTAGTCTGGTTAGCGCCGAATAGCGATATAGCGGGTGCCGTTAGGGTCGCTAACCAGCATAAGTAACGAATCTGACGATTTCAGGGCCTTTAATGTTGAACGGAAATCTGTCAGATTATTTATCGACGTGCGATTTAATTCCTGAATAATCATGCCCGGACGTAATCCGGCATCAAATGCTTTAGATTCATTTTCAACAGCAGTAACCACAACACCCGCTTGATCTTCCAAGCCAAACCCCGCTGCCAACTCTTCAGTTAGATCCTGCACTGAAAAACCCAATTCATCCAATGAGTCAACAGCTGGCTCTTTAGATCCTGCAACGCTACTTTCAGGCAGTTCGCCTATAGTGACGTTCAGAACTTTTTGCTTACCATCACGGATGACAATTAACGAAACAACTGAACCAGGGTAAACCAAACTAACTCGATTTCGGAAGGTACCGACGTCAGTAACGTCTCTTTCATCGAACTTAACAACCACATCTCCAGCTTTCATACCGGCATTCATAGCAGGACTGTCTTTCGTCACTTCGGCAATTAATACACCTCGTTGACTTTCCAAACCGAACGAGTTAGCTAATTCATTGGTTAAATTCTGAATTAATACCCCCAAAAACCCGCGTGTAACTCGACCATCATTTATAAGCTGGTTCATAATGTTTTGAACCATATTAATCGGAATAGCAAAACCGATGCCCATGTACCCACCACTACGACTAAAAATTGCGGTATTCATGCCTATTGCGCGACTATTCAGATCAACCAACGGTCCGCCAGAATTACCGGGGTTAATCGCAGCATCCGTTTGAATGAAATTCTCGTAATCAGTAATACCGACACTGCTTCGCCCCTTGGCGCTAACTATGCCTGCAGTGAGTGTATGAGATAATCCAAATGGACTACCGATTGCCAATACCCACTCCCCGACCTCAAGAGCGTCCGAGTCACCTAACTCCAAAACCGGCAAATTTTTTGCATCAATTTTGATTACCGCAACATCTGATCGACTATCGGTTCCGACAATTTCTGCCGAATATTCCGTGCCGTCTTGAAATCGAACTTGAACTTCGTCCGCATCGCCAACCACATGATTATTGGTAACAATATAGCCATCAGACGATACAACAAACCCCGACCCTTGGCCGGCTACTTTTCTCTGTTTAGATCGTTGTTTCGATTGACTATCTGGGGGTATATCAAAAAACCGTTTAAAGAACTCGTCCTCAAATGGTGAACGTTGTCGGCTTGAGCGAACTTCTTCAACTTTTTCCACACTAATAAACACAACAGCCGGCGAGGCCTTGCGAGCAACAGAGGAGAATGCCTTGCCCGCCTCGCGTAATTGTTCGATTGCATTATCCGGATCAGCAGCCGCCGCACATAGCGTCGACACGAGCATAAGGCTCGAGATCGCTACAGCCTTGGTAAAATTAAAATCGCAAATCGATGACAGCCTCATTAGTAACTCCGCAACAATATAATTGGTTTTTTTCAAACTAACATTCCCGGTAAAAGCCGGACACAGTTATTATGCGGCTTACCACAAGAATCCAAACCCTTATAGTTGAAAATGAAGAAAGTTTAAGTTAACGCCATATGCTTTCTTAATTATCAGTTGCCTGGTTATGACCCTCAGAATGGAGTAGATTTGTGCTCAGATGAGACAAACCGTCGACCAATAAGTTTTGATCTTCTGCACGTTTGAATGGCAACCGCCGATTTAACCACCGAATACATTGTTCTGCATTTAATTCCACTTTTCCACGCCAATGCATTCTCATTTGTTTTACAAATGAACTTATTGTGGAGTTGACCGGGCTTGAATCGCCAAGATGATTTAGTGCACTTGCCCATACCGCAAGACAATATATTGATGATGGCGGAGTTTGTTGAAAAATTGCCACGCATTCATCAAAACGTCTTGTTACAAAGCAAAGTACCGCCTTAGTTTCTGTATAGAACACTGGATTTACCGGATTAAGCGTCAACGCACGCGAGATGAGACGCATTGACTCATCAACGTTTCCGCAAAAAGCGTATGCACTGCCTCGTAAGACTAGTGTATCCGCATCATTCGGCGCAATATCACCCGCTATATCATAATGTCTTCTAGCCTTATCAAATTCGCGCTCCTGTAAATAACTCCAGCCTAAGTTGATATGAGCTAACGTATCGGTAGGATCCAACGAAAGCGCCTTTTGCGCATAATTGCGGGCGATTGAAGTCTCTTCACTCCATTTTTCGTAACCCGGACCGACAAATTCATTATTGTTATATGTTAAAGCTAAACTTGTATATACTCGAGAAAATGACGAGTCGTATTTTAATGCTTTTTCAAAATAACTGATTGCCACAAGATTTCCGTGGATGTTGGATTTCCTACTTAACCGCTTGCCACGCAACCAGTAATCATACGCGTGATGAATATTACTGTGGCTACTAGGTGCTGCAGCATCGCTATTGATGGCAAGCAAATTTTCGAGCATTCCAACTAATAGGCGAACAACTTCATCCTGAACATCGAGAATTGCATCAGCATTTCGTGTATACCGGTCACCCCAAATCTGTTTACTAGTTTGACAATCCACTAATTGGGCGGAAATACGAATTTTCCTACCAACAGATCTAACACTTCCCTCTAAAGCATACTGTACATTCAGGTTCGCAAATAAACGGGAGAGATATTCGTTTTCCTGACGATAAGCAAATGCTGTACTTCGAGCAAGGACATGGATATTTTGAAATTTTGATAGTTCGGTAATGATATCTTCCGCAATTCCATCCCCGAGGTATTGTTGATCGTCATCCCCTCCTAGACATTTAAACGGAAGAACAGCAACTCCAGGGCGCACCGATTCCTGACTTAGGGCTTCACTTTGCCCACTGGGCCACACGGCACATTCAGATTCCATCATTTGATAAACCCGAATTGGCTTACTTTTATTTTTAACCTTTTGCTCTCGTAAAAAGTGAAAAGAGAAAGAAACTCGCCCATCAATCAGGTCGTGTGCCGCGCCACTAATGCACACGCCCCCAGGCGTTGCTAAGGTCTGCAATCGTTCTGCTGTATTGATCGCATCCCCGTATAAGTCCTGGCCATCATCAAGGACATCACCAACATTAATGCCTATACGAAACAGCATTCGATCAACATCTATAAACAATCGATTTTCCGCAACCATTCGCTCCTGAAAGTCTGCAGCAAATTCAATCGCACTTTGAACACTCATATATTCCGATAATATACTGTCCCCTGAGATATCGAGGACACGTCCATTATGCTTTGAAGCAAGTTTTTTAAACGTGCTCCGATGAAGATTTATTTGATCACGCGTTCGTTCTTCGTCTACTTCCATAAGCCGTGTATAACCACAAGCATCAGCTATAACGATTGCCGCCAATCTCCTCAGCACCTCAGACATTCTTACTCTTTTCTTCGCAATCCATTAGCGATATCTTCCCCCAGAGATCAGTGCTGATACACTATATCACAACTATTTTTTTGCGCCTCAGCATCAGCATAACAATTCTAATGACATCCAATTCTATACTTAATTGGGTCTAATCGAAACACCAACCTTACTTTTAAAGGTATCAAGGAAGTATTACCGATAGATAGCAAAATAATATCATTTTATATTGATTCCGACAGCAGTAGTGTTTCAAATGGAAAAAAGTTTCTGATTCTTTACTTATAGCCATTCTTATGATGCAAGCAAGTCCATAATTCACTCGAAACATATGAAATACTGCACTTTCACTAGTATGTACGTAACATCACTATAAGTGTGGGGCAAAAAAACCACTAGAAATAAGTACGTTAAAACATCGGCTCATCATGGACACAAAAAAATATTCTTTAAGAAAAGGCGTTATCGAGGATTCTTTCAAACTCGCCCGACTATATCGTATCGGATCAGCGGGTCTGATGGATGCTGTTTATGGTGGATCAGAGCAAGGGCTATCAACTAATGAAATAATTGCACGTCGTATTGCAGACCCACAAAGTATTTTCGGGTTCAATAGCTTCAGTGTCGCAACGGTAAAAAACAATGTGGTTGGGCAATGTTGTGCGTTCTCCGAAACGAAGCTTGATACCAACCGTCTCTATCGCTACCTGACGCCTGATAGACAAAATATTCTTGAAATCATAAACTCGATTAACTACCCTGGAAGTTTATATATCTCAGCTTTAACGGTAGGAAAGAAGTTCAGAGGAGCCGGAATTGTCAGAAGTCTTCTTTTAAACGCCGAAGCTCGTGCACGGAAAAAAATTTAGACCGTGTTAGCATTCATGCGTTTGGAGATAACAACGCGGCTATCAGCATGTATTGTCGGATAGGATATAAAATATATGACCCCAAACAATTACCACATGATCCAGCATTAGTCTATTCAGGCCCGATCCTACTCCTTGCTAAAGATCTGGACTAACGCACATGCTCTAGAGATTGCATCACTATGTGATGTAAGTCTTGTCCAGAGAATCGACTTGCTTCCTGTATCCCAGTTGGACTGGTCACATTGACCTCAATCATGTAATCCCCAATTACGTCAATTCCGGCAAAGACGATACCGTTTTCTTTTAACGCCGGCCCAACAGCACGGCAAATCTGTAAATCGCGATCAGTTAGTTTAGTAGGCTTGGCAGTTCCGCCCGCATCGAGGTTATTTAACTCCTGCCCTTCAGCATGAACTCGAAGAATTGCTCCAATAGGTTCGCCCTGAAGGAGTAGTATACGTTTATCTCCGTCACTTGCTGCCTCAAGATATGCTTGAGCAATAGTCCAACGACGCCCCGAAGCCGTTACACGTTGATAAGTAGCTAACCTGTCGACATCAGACGCATTTGAAAATTCCACTCCCTTACCGCCATGACCATCGATTGGTTTTAACGTAATTCGACCATGCTCCTGCACAAATGCTTCGATTTCTTCAGGCTGAGCTGAAACCAGTGTTTGCGGGGTATAGTCCGAAAACTTCAGAGCTGCAAGTTTTTCATTCCAGTCGCGTATTGCCTGAGGTCGATTCACAACCATTACACTGTCAGGCAAAAAATCAAGTAATAAACTAGTATAAAAATATCGCCGATTAAAAGGTGGGTCCGTTCGTTCCCAAACACAATCCATATCATTCAGCCTAATAATTTCCTTAGGCTCGATAATAAACGGCGACTCTAGGTCATCCTGAGTCGTGACACGATGCGCACTAGATACAAGAGTTGTATGTCTTAACGACACACTGTTCTGGGATAAAACATAAACTTCGTGACCACGTTGTGTTGCCGCCAACATAAGAAAATAAGTGGTATCTTTGCATGGATTAACTCCGTCAAGAGGGTCCATAATGAAAGCATGTCGCATATTCTGTTTGTATCCTACGTATTTACTTAAAACTGGATTCTATTATTCCAATGGATTCGATACTAGCCAATATTAATAGACTAAAAAAATCTCCACCTAAAAAATGGGCTGTGCATTCCTTAAACCAAACTAACAATAAATTTAGCGCTATTATAAACACCATCCAAATCAATTCTTGGAACATAATCCTCCCCTTTAGCAAGGGTGAATTCTACTAATGCCAAAAGCCGTTCAGGACGCTCCGATTCCCGAAACATTGTGCATATGTTTAGCTGGGAAAAAATCTTAGCTCGCTGCAGTTGTTCAGTCTCGGCCACACCTTCAAATGGAACCACAATAGTAGGTATTCCAGTTACCAAAACATCCATCATAGAGTTATATCCACATTGGGAAATCAATATAGAACTAGAACTTAATAACGCTCGAAAATCTACTCTGTTCGGTTCAGCTTTAATGTGTGCAGGTAAATTTACCCAAAGATCGGCTTGAGTTTCTGCATTAGAGCCTGTCATGAATCGCCATATCCTACCGGTTGTATCTAATTGAGCCGCACTAAGCGCCAATTGATATAGATTTTCACCCGCCAAACCTCCCCCTGCTGCGACAACGACATCCTTTGATTCTAACTCTCTTGGCACCGGGGGTGGCGCCACGTAACCTGTATACACTATAGGGATTGGCACTTGAGAAGTTAAACTGAATGATGCGTCTAGCGGAACAACAGAAGAATCTCCATGAACCATTATAAAATCCGCAAAACGGGACAAACGAGCAATCGTCTTTCGCTGTTTATTCTCTGAACGTATTTGTAGAATATCACGAATGGATATGACCGTTCTAATCGACGCTGTCTTACTTTTAACGTTTTGTAAAAATGAATCCAATTCCTCATTCACCACGCCTCGCCCAAAGGGCCAAGATTCAATAACTATTAGCTGCGGTTGATAAAGTGCGTAAGTGTCAAGTAATTGCTGCTGTCTAGCCTGAAACACATGGTCTGCCACGGGCATTCCGTGCTTATCAACAATACTACCAAAATCCAGACCATTGCTTCGAATTGGCTCCAGTTGAACGAATATTACGCCGTCAAAATGAAAATTTGAAACGGTGGGGCCACCGCTTACTACAACCACTCTCAATCCACAATGAGCAAGTTCCTCGGCGACCAATCGTACTCGATGTAGATGACCACTGCCTAAAAGATGCTGGACATATAAGAGAACACATTTTTGCCCTACCAATATTGATGTACCCACTTAAACATAATTCCCATCTTTATTACTTATAAGGGCAAAATTTAACTTACGATGTCTTGCACCCATTGGTTAATGGAATCCAACCCATGGAGCATATCATTAATTCCTGCGTCAGCCGGATGACCGGCACTAGGAAGATTATTTAGTGCGTCTATCATTTCATCGGTTTCGCATCCACGATCTTCGTCAAGAAATTGCAACAAACCTAACTCTTTAGCCTTTACAGCACGAATGAGTTGTTCTTTTCTAGGTCGTGATCTCGGTATTAATAATGCTTTTTTGTTGAAGGACATTACTTCACAAAACGTGTTATATCCTCCCATACACACAACCGCACTAGCGGCTTCCATCAAGTGCTCCATATCTGCCGAAAATGTTCTTACCGATACATTTTCCAGAAATGAAATTCGCTGAACAAATTCATTTCGGGAAGACAATGGCATAAAAGGCCCAAGCACAACCAAAGCATCGCAAGGTAGATTTTCCCCACTCTCATATGCGCGTAATACCCAGTCAATCATCTGGTGACCATCACCACCACCGCCAGCGGTAACAAGGAAAAATGGTTTTTTCGGTAGCATTGTCACCGCACCAACAGTGTTGGGCACATGACGCATAATATAACCAGTAAACTTAAGCCTGGCCATGGTCTTATCAGACAAACCAACTCCCAATAAGGGATTTCCCATTAACTCATGCCCGTACACCCAAATCTCATCGTAATAACGATCCAGTGCAGCGCCGACGTTTCGCCGCGACCATTCTGCTTTCAGGGCTTTAGGGTCATCCATAATATCCCGAAGTCCCAGCACAACACGTGTTTTTGAAGATCGGAAATTTTCCAACGTTTCCTTAACCTCACCTCGCAGCCCTAGAGGTTCTTTATCGACAATAAACAAATCAGGGGAAAAGACTTTTGCCGTATTGCTAATAATCGTTGATCGTATAGACAGTGTTTGCTGAATATCAATATGCTTATTTAGGGAGGTGTAATCTCCATTACGTAATTTAACAACGCTAGGTATACGAACAAAGTCTACTCGAGCGCGAAAGTCGAAACTTCCAATAATCGGCGAACCCGATAAAATTAACACACGCAGTCCTTTGTAACGTTCAACCAACGAATGCGCAATTTCCCGACATCTACGTAGATGCCCTAGCCCAAAAGAATCATGGCTATAAATTAAAACATTTGCATTATCCAAACGCTCCTGGTTTCTACTATTCCTTTTTTCATGTATGGGGTCAATATTTGCCATCAATTACGACTATACTCATTAGAAATTTGGACTATCGTCATTTAAACTTTGTCACTTAACAAAAGATTAATTGTCACTTCTACCTCGACTGACGTAAAACATAATGGAGGACATAGGAATGAAATACCGAAAGTTCAGTCCAATATATCGTAGTTCCTCATTATAGTGCTACCGGATGCCTAAAGTGATTCGACATATTCAAAAAATACACCATTGGCTCAAAGGTACGCACTTAACGCAAGATCTCCCAAAGCGTGTACAAGATACAATAAATGCACAGCAAGATGCCAGTGAAATACTGATCGGTTGGACCCAACTGGCGTTTATTTTGACAATGGCAACACTTTATGCCATCTCGCCAAAAGCGTTTTCTGAAGAAATTATGTTTACGCCCGTGCCATGGGCGATATTTCTGTACTCAATTTTTACGATTACACGACTGATCCTGGCTTATCTTCGAAAGCTTCCTGACTGGCTTTTATGGCTATCCGTAATTATTGATATCGCCCTGCTTCTAAGTCTAATATTTACGTTTCATATCCAATACGATCAACCACCGTCGTTTTATCTAAAATCTCCAACACTCTTGTATGTGTTTATCTTCATAGCAATTAGATCACTTCGCTTCGATCCAGGTTTCGTCATTTTGTCCGGGGCCGTTGCTATTGTCGGATGGTTGTTTATGGCCGGTTATGCAGTCGTCAACATGACCCCCGGTGCAGGCGTAACTCGCAATTATGTGGAATATATGACGTCAAATCATATTCTAATTGGCGCCGAATTTGACAAAATAATTTCAATATTCGTAGTCACTCTAGTCTTAAGCATCGGCATAACTCGCGCACGCAAGCGACTGGTTACTGCAATAACGGAACAAGCAATAGCTGAAGATCTATCACGATTTCTACCCGAAGAAATAGTTACTCAAATCACACACTCGGCAACCCGACTGGAGGCTGGATTCTGTGAAGAACGTGAAGCTACTATCATGTATATCGATATAGAATCATTTACATCGATAGGTGAAAGCCTGCAGCCGGACGAACTTGTAAAAACACTAAACGAATATTTCTCGTCTGTCGCCGAGCCTATTGCTCGCTATGGGGGGGTGATATGTCAATTTCAGGGTGATGCCATATTAGCCAGCTTCAATCTTCCCAAAGAAGATACGGCTCACGCTGAAAATGCAATCCGATCTGCTTTCGATATTCTTAAATTACTTCGCGAGAAACGCTTTGGAAAGGACGTTGTTTTAAATGCCCGTATCGGCATTAATACCGGAACTGTTGTTGGCGGCTTGGTTGGCACCAAACAACAGCTCGGATACACGATTCACGGTAACCACGTAAACCTTGCTGCTCGATTAGAACAACTTAATAAAAAAACTAATACCCGTCTCCTTATCGAAAATAGCACCTACCAAAAAGCACCTAACTGCCATAATGAACTTATGCTAGTAGGCGATTTTGAAATCAGAGGGCGATCAACCAAAACCAGAGTTTTTACCAACTTAGCAAACTAAATTTTTCTTAACAAAAAGCACCCTTATAATGGAATATTTCCATGCTTTCTCCAAGGGTTTTCTAGTTGCTTAGTTTTTAGCATTACCAAAGATCGACAAATACGCTTCCGTGTTTTACTCGGCTGAATGACGTCATCAATATATCCCCGGCGACTGGCATTAAACGGGTTAGCGAATTTTTCTTTGTACTCCTCAGTACGACGCTCAATTTTCTCCGCATCATCAAGATCTTGACGAAAAATAATTTCAACCGCACCTTTTGCTCCCATTACCGCAATTTCGGCAGTCGGCCATGCCAAATTCACATCTCCTCTTAAGTGTTTAGATGCCATTACATCATAGGCGCCACCATATGCTTTACGGGTAATCACGGTAATTTTCGGAACAGTGCACTCAGCATACGCATAAAGCAGTTTCGCACCGTGCTTAATAATTCCACCATATTCTTGCGCGGTACCCGGCATAAAACCCGGGACATCAACAAATGTAATTAACGGAATACTAAAGGCATCACAAAACCGAACAAAGCGAGCGGCTTTAATTGAAGACTGAATGTCCAAACAACCTGCAAGTACTAACGGTTGATTAGCGACTATACCGACTGTTGAACCCTCCATTCGAGCAAAACCAATAATGATATTTTTGGCGTAATCCGACTGAATTTCAAAAAAGTCAGATTCATCAACAATCTTTCCAATCACGGCCTTCATGTCGTAGGGCTTATTAGGGTTAGCAGGAATAATCGAATCAAGTGACTTTTCGAGCCGATCAGCTGGGTCTTGAGTGGGGCGCTCAGGCACATCAGATCGATTATTTAATGGTAGAAAATCAAAGAACCGGCGTAATCTATTTATCGCATCGACGTCATTTTCGAAGGCAAGGTCCGCAACACCGGATTTTCCGGTATGCGTCTTCGCCCCTCCGAGTTCTTCCGCTGTCACTATTTCATGAGTAACAGTTTTAACGACATCTGGGCCAGTAACAAACATATAACTGGTATCTTGAATCATGAATATAAAGTCTGTAATTGCGGGTGAGTAAACCGCACCACCGGCGCAAGGACCCATAATCATCGAAATTTGAGGCACCACACCGGACGCCATTACATTTCTCTGGAAAACTTCTGCATAGCCCCCCAGAGATGCAACACCTTCCTGAATCCGAGCACCACCTGAATCACTGATACCGATAATCGGTGCACCAACTTTCATCGCATGATCCATCACCTTGCAGATCTTCTCCGCATGGGCTTCGGAAAGAGAACCACCAAATACGGTAAAATCTTGACTATAGACAAACACCAAGCGACCATTAATCATGCCGTAACCCGTAACAACACCATCACCAGGAATGCGATTGTCACCCATACCGAAATCCGTGCAGCGATGCTCCACATAAATATCCCATTCTTCGAAACTGTTTTCGTCAAGCAGTAACTCGATGCGCTCCCGTGCAGTTAGTTTTCCGCGACGATGCTGGGCTTCAATACGCTTTTCACCTCCACCTAGTTTGGCTAAATCCCGTCTTCGATCCAATTCCTTGAGAATTTCTTGCATAAATTTACTCTTACATTAATTTAGTAGCGTTCCATATGACGCTGACTATTAAAATAAATCATCCGATTTGCGGATAAGTTGCAGCACCTGCTTTGCAGCGTCGGGAATATTCGTTCCAGGGCCGTAAATAGCAGATACGCCAATGCCATACAAATATTCATAATCTTGTGGAGGAATAACCCCACCACATATGACAATAATATCGTCTGCCTGATCGTGTTTTAACTGTTCAATCACCAAAGGCACAAGTGTTCTATGACCCGCTGCCTGAGAGGATATTCCAATAACGTGCACATCATTTTCTATCGCTTGTTTCACCGCTTCTTCTGGCGTCTGAAATAACGGCCCAATATCAATATCGAAACCAAGGTCAGCGAATGCTGTTGCAATAATCTTTGCACCCCGATCATGGCCGTCCTGGCCAAGCTTAACGACTAGCATTCGCGGTCGGCGACCATGGGTTTCTTCAAATATTTTAATATCAGACTGAATCTTCAAAAAATTATCATCACCCGCAAAGGCCGCTCCGTATACTCCTGAAATTGACTGTATGTCAGCCCGGTGACGCTTGTATACCGTTTCCAGAGTGCTAGAAATTTCACCAAGGGTTGCTCGAGCTCGAGCGGCATTAACCGCCGCTTCCAGTAAATTACCCTGCTTTGTTTCGGCAATATTACGTAGAGACTCCAGAGACTTCTGGCACATAGAATCATCGCGATTATTCCGAATTCTCTCCAATCTAGCAATCTGGTCTGCCCGAACTTTATCGTTATCTATGGTCAATATATCAATTTCGCCCTCCGCTTCCAATTGATAACGATTAACACCAATAATGACGTCTTCTTCGCGGTCTTGTCGTGCTTGACGTGCTGCGGCGGCGGCTTCGATTTTCAATTTGGGCATCCCGGAAGATACCGCAGCCGTCATTCCACCCAGTTCTTCTACCTCATCAATGAGTTTACGTGCTTCGACCACTAAACTATTGGTTAAGCTCTCAACATAGTACGAACCGCCCAATGGATCCACAACATTAGTGATACCGGTCTCATGCTGAAGAATTAGCTGGGTGTTTCGAGCAATTCGTGCTGAGGCATCAGTTGGTAACGCTAACGCCTCATCAAAGCTATTGGTATGTAACGACTGGGTACCCCCTAATACAGCGGCCATTGCTTCGATCGTTGTCCGTACGATGTTATTGTGCGGATCCATACTGGTTAAACTGACCCCAGAAGTCTGACAATGAGTTCGCAACATCAGCGATCGAGTATCTTTAGGTTCGAACAAGTCCTGCATCAACTCAGCCCACAACACTCGTGCGGCACGCAACTTTGCGACTTCCATAAAGAAGTTCATGCCGATCGCAAAGAAAAACGACAATCGTGGAGCAAATTGATCTACGTCTAAACCACTTTCTATAGCAGTGCGGACGTATTCAATCCCATCAGCGATTGTAAAAGCGAGCTCCTGCACACAAGTTGCGCCCGCTTCCTGCATGTGATACCCAGATATAGAAATAGGGTTAAACCGGGGCATATGCTGTGATGTATAACGAATAATATCGGAAACGATATGCATTGAGGGAGCAGGCGGATAAATATAGGTATTTCGCACCATAAATTCTTTCAAAATATCATTTTGAATCGTACCGGATAATGCTTCTGCCGAGACCCCCTGCTCTTCAGCTGCAACAATATACATCGCCATAATCGGTAACACCGCACCGTTCATGGTCATAGATACTGACATTTTGTCTAACGGTATTCCGTCAAATAAAATCTTCATGTCCTCAACACTATCTATCGCCACTCCAGCTTTACCAACATCTCCAGAAACCCTGGGATGATCGGAGTCATATCCACGATGAGTTGCCAAATCAAATGCGATAGATAAACCTGCCTGTCCGGCCGCTAGATTACGGCGATAAAATGCGTTGGATTCTTCCGCTGTGGAGAATCCGGCATACTGTCGGATTGTCCAAGGTCGACCTGCGTACATCGTTGAACGCGGTCCGCGCATATACGGCTCCAATCCTGGAAGCGTATTAACTTGTGCAATATCTTCCAAGTCTGCGGCTGTGTATAACGCCTTTACCGAAATACCTTCTGGGGTCTCTCGAAGCAACGAATCAACTGAAGCACCCTTCAGATCGAGCGCTGCTTGCTGCTGCCAGGCATTTATATCATCCTGATATTTTTTTGACATTCTAAAACAACCTCAATTTGCATATCCGATTGACTGTAAGGATTCTGTGATCTCATCCAGAATTACTGGGTCATCAATAGTTGCCGGCATTTTCCATTCTGTTCCATCGGCAATTTTACGAATAGTACTCCTCAGAATTTTTCCGCTTCGGGTTTTAGGTAATCGTTTCACAACAATTGCTTGTTTGAAAGCGGCTACCGGACCTATGCGATCTCGCACCATTTGCACAACTTGTTTGACAACTTCATGCTCATTTCCTTCACTCCCGGCATTTAGTACCAACATACCCAGCGGCACCTGCCCTTTTAGCTGATCAGCAACTCCGGTTACCGCGCATTCGGCCACATCAGGATGATCAGATAATACTTCTTCCATCGCTCCAGTAGACAGCCGATGGCCTGCAACATTAATAATGTCATCAGTCCGCGACATTATGTACGCATATCCGTCCTTATCTATTATTCCCGCATCCGCCGTGCTATAAAAACCTTCGTATTCTTTAAAATAGGACTCGAAGTAGCGTTCTCTTGCGTTCCACAGCGTTGGGAAGCTGCCGGGAGGCAGCGGCAGTTTTACCGCCAACGAACCAATTTCACCAGCAGGTAGTTCGTTGCCGTTTTCATCCAATACACGTAAATCCCAACCAGGCACTGCACGGGTAGGAGACCCCTCCTTAATCGGCAGTTGCTCAATTCCCAGGCAGTTTGAACAAATCGACCATCCTGTCTCGGTTTGCCACCAGTGATCTACTACAGGCACGCCTAATTTATCTTCAGCCCAATGAAGCGTATCAGGATCCAGTCGCTCACCCGCAAGAAACAATGTTTCTAAAGAAGATAAATCATAATCCTTTAGTAATGATCCATTCGGATCATTCTTTTTAATCGCCCGGAAAGCCGTAGGTGCAGTAAATAAAACTTTCACTTTATGCTCACTGATCACGCGCCAAAATACTCCGGCATCAGGCGTTCCAACCGGCTTACCCTCAAACAACACTGTTGTGCAACCCGCAAATAACGGCGCATAAACTATATAGGAATGACCAACAACCCAACCTACGTCCGAGGCAGCCCAATAAACCTCCCCAGCTTCCATGTTGTAGATATTTTTCATGGTCCAGAGTAAGGCGACTGCATGTCCACCATTATCTCGAACCACGCCTTTCGGTTGTCCGGTAGTACCCGATGTATACAGAATGTACAGAGGATCTGTCGCTAAAACAGATACGCAATCAGTCGGCTCTGCTCGAGCCTCGCTATCATTCCAATCGATATCGCGGCCCATGACAAGTGTCGCGGCTAATTGCTCGCGTTGCAAGATTACACAGCAAGATGGTTTATGACTTGCCAAATCAATTGCCGAATCAAGTAAGGGTTTATACGCAATCACCCGCCCCGGTTCAATACCGCAGGAAGCCGAGACAATAACTTTCGGCTGAGCATCATCAATTCGAACCGCAAGCTCATTGGCTGCAAAACCACCGAATACAACAGAGTGCACCGCACCAAGACGTGCGCAGGCTAACATAGCAACTACTGCCTCTGGGACCATCGGCATATAGATAATAACCCTGTCACCCTTGTCGACTCCGTTAGCTCGAAGTACCCCAGCAAAACAGGAAACCTTCTTCAATAATTCAGAATAGGTAAAGCTACCCTTATTTCCAGTAATTGGACTGTCGTAAATCAGCGCAGTTCGATCCCCATTGCCAGCTTCGACGTGTCGATCCAAAGCATTAAAACACGTATTAAGTTCCCCCCCAGGAAACCACTCGCAGAATGGCGCGTCGTTGTCATCAAACACACGATCCCACTTTTTATACCAGTCTATTAATTGAGCCGCCTCGGCCCAAAACTCTTCGGGATTATCCAGTGATCGTTGGTGAACTTCGGTAAATTTTCCGCTCATGCTTTCCTCAGCAAAAATTAACAAACAACATTTGATCGTATTATTATAATCCGCTCTGTGCCGTATCCTATCTGCGATCCGGCTAAAGATACTTCACATAATATATAGTCTTATATATGACCAATTAATCGATTCACTCTATAATTCCTAGACTGAATTACTAATATGGTGTTTCATTATAGGTGAACTAAAGTCCGACACCAAATCAAATACTCCATATCGGTACCAGAGACGTAATAATGGCCTAAACCTGTAGTGCCGAAAGTACAAGAACTCAATTAGAATAAACAAAACCAACATGCACTACGATACCATTCTCATAGTGACTAAAAAAAACGTTGGCATCATAAGGTTAAATCGTCCTAAAGCATTAAATATGCCAAGCGATCGATTAATGAATTAGTTAATGCACGCGCTATTGTCGTTTGATAATTCCACCGATATAGGGAAATTAATCGAACACAATTTTTCCGACGCGTTCCTCGGAGAGTTACCAATCAGAAATTTCTGATTACTTACGACCGACCATTAAGGCAACCAAAGAAATGTTCAACAAAGCTTGCGAAACAACCTTGAATGAAGACGTGAAATACGAACGACGCTTGTTTCATGGGGTGTTCGGCAACGAACAGTCCATTATCTCCAACGAACCCCACAACTGAATATAGCTATGGTTAGTAACCCAACTCGAAATTTTGAATTTTATCGATACCTGCAATCAGTTCAAACTGAGATAATTTATCGCATGCTAAACACTATTCGCATTTCGAAATGAAAGTTAATAGTATTCCATACCGATCAATCTGGAGAGACGATCAGACAATAAAAATCATTGATCAAACTCGACTGCCGCACGAATTCAGCATTGTTTCATTGGAGTCTGTCAACGACACCTACCACGCCATTCACTCAATGCAAGTCCGAGGTGCTCCATTAATCGGTGCAACTGCTGCATACGGTATTTGTTTGGCACTAAAACACCAATGTGATGAAGCATCACTAAATAGCGCTATTGATTATCTTTCATCCGCACGACCGACCGCCATCAATCTTCAATGGGCGCTAAAAAGAATGCACAATCGGCTAACCGCCAACAAAAAAATATACCTAACTGCAGCATTTCAAGAAGCAGACACCATTTGTAATGAAGATATTTCCCAAAATAAAAAAATCGGTAAATTTGGATATTCTTATCTCAAACATATATCACAGAAAAAATCTGGAAATACTGTAAACGTCTTAACACATTGCAACGCAGGATGGTTAGCTACCGTAGACTGGGGAACCGCTCTGGCCCCAATATATTATGCTTTTAACGAAGGGATCGATATACACGTCTGGGTAGATGAGACACGCCCCCGGAATCAGGGCGCCGCGTTGACCGCATGGGAGCTGCAGAATCACGGTGTACCATGCACAGTAATTGTTGATAACGCGGGAGGTCATCTGATGCAGAATAAACTCGTGGACGTATGCATCGTTGGCACCGACCGAACGGTTGCCAATGGTGATGTGTGTAACAAAATTGGGACTTATCTGAAGGCTTTGGCAGCCCATGACAATAATATTCCCTTTTTAGTCGCCCTCCCGTCTTCCACTTACGACAATAATCTTCAACATGGGCGTGATGTACCAATTGAAAATAGGGATCCTCACGAAGTTTCAAACATTCGCGGCGTTACTACTGATAACACATGGTCAGAAACTCGAATCGTTACAAATAAAACCCAAATAGCTAATCCGGCTTTCGATATTACGCCAGCAAAATTAATCACTAACTATATCACTGACAATGGGATTCTCAAGTCTGATCAACTTTTTCGACTATCTCAGGTCCAAGAATAAGAGGTTGAGCACTATGTCATGGGGTATATTCTTCCCCAAAGGTTCCTGAATGGTAATATTTTTTTAACGAGGGACATGATAATTGTAGAGTCAGAAGCCCAAAGGTTGTTACCTACCTGCTATGATTCCTAATAGTTTCGTTTCACACGCACAAAAATTTCGGAAGTAATGATTATTTATCCTACTATAATAAATGTTATGCAGCGTATCGCCCGACACAGTTCGGTAGTGATCCTGCTTGCCGCAACCGTTACCAGTTCTCTGGTATTTGCCGCCAGTGCACCCGCCCCGTCGATGACAATTGAAGACAAACATGTTTTTTCTTCGCGTTTAATCCGAGACTATATGCAACGACGTCATTACGTTAAACAAGAACTAAATGACGAATTATCAACACGAATTCTCGATCGTTATTTAGAACTATTAGACCCGGACCGAATCTACTTTTTTCAACAAGATATCAGCAAATTCAACGAAATTAGATACGATTTCGACAACTATATCAACGATGCACGCCTCGAGCCTGGTTTCGCAATTTTTCATGTCTATCGAACTCGCGTAAATAAACAAGTTGATCTAGCCCTAGAATATATCAAACGTGATTTCGATTTCAATATTGATGAATGGTACGAAACCGATCGCGACGATGTGTTATGGCCGTCAACCCAAGCCGAAGTCAACGAGCTTTGGAGAAAACGTGTAAAAAACGATATTTTATCGTTAAAAATTAGTGGTCAATCTTTAGAGGAAGCCCGTGATACATTAACCAAGCGTTACGAGCAAATTCGCACGCGAACCTCACAATTAAATGCAAATGATGTTTTCCAGTTATTTATGAACGCCTATCTACTCACTGTAGAACCTCATACCACCTATCTTTCCCCGCGAGCGTCAGCAAATTTTAAAATAAGAATGAGTCTCTCTCTGGAAGGAATCGGTGCGGTTTTACAAAGTCGTAACGAATACACTCGTGTTACCAGCATTGTGCCGGGCGGTCCGGCGGACTTATCTAAGCAGCTGAAAGCAGGCGACCGTATTGTCGGTGTAGGAGAAGGCGTCAAGAGCAAGATAGACGATGTTATAGGTTGGCGTCTGGATGACGTCGTAGAACGAATCAGGGGCCCCAAAGACACCACCGTAAAGCTGAGAATACTCCCACGTAAAGCCGGAAACAGTGGAGAAACTAAAGATATCGTAATAACCAGAGATAAGATAAAGCTTGAAGAACAAGCTGCAAAAAAATCCATATTAGAATTTACCCACGAAGGTCGTCACTATAAGTTAGGCGTTATTGATATACCAACATTCTACGCAGATCTAGACGGACGAGCGCAGGGCGATCCGCAATACCGGAGTACAACAAAAGACACCCGCCAGCTTATTCAGGATTTGAAAAATGAGAATGTTGATGCACTGCTTATAGACCTCCGCGGCAATCCCGGCGGTGCGTTAACGGAAGCTATATCGTTAACTGGATTATTCATTGATGATGGACCGATTGTGCAAGTTCGCGATCTCAGCGGCAAAGTTCGTATAAACCGAGATCCAGATCCTTCAGTTAGTTACACCGGACCTCTTGCAGTTATGATTGACCGAAATTCAGCATCCGCATCCGAAATCTTTGCTGGCGCTATTCAGGATTACCAACGTGGCGTGATAATCGGTGAACCAACCTTCGGCAAAGGAACCGTTCAACACGTAGTTAACCTAAGCCGCCATAGTAGATCCGGGCTCGATTTAGGCCAACTTAAACTCACTGTTGCACAGTTTTTTCGCATAAATGGAGACTCTACCCAACACCGTGGAGTTGTGCCTGACGTACTATTCCCAATTAGTCATGGCTCTGCCCAAGAAGGCGAGCGAGCATATGAAAATGCCCTACCCTGGACTAAAGTGGATCCGGCCAAGTTTAATACCACCTATCAATTCATTGAACGAGATATTGTGAATAATTTAATTCGGAACTTTGATGAGAGAAGCCCCGAATCGGAAAAGATGCAATATATCTACGAAGCCGCAAAATTTGCGACTGACAACAGAAATATTGAAAGAGTTAGTCTAAACGAAAACCAACGCCGAACAAATAGAGACCAACGTCGCTTAATGGGGTATGAAATCGAGAACCGCCTGCGAAGCGCTTTAGACCTGGAGCTCCTTAATCCGGATACTGAGGAAAATGACGACGACACACTTGAGCAAGAAGATCTCGCAACTGCCGATGATGAACGATTCCCTCCGGATATCCTATTGGAAGAAGCTGGATTTATTCTCGCCGATCTAATTCGGTTAACTCAAGACGTACAACTTGTTGGAAAATCGAATCGTACTGATTAGATGAGCTAGGTAATTTCTCAGAAACTCATGCAGCAATTCTCTGACTTTGGAAACTTCCTGAATCATGGAAGTGGGATCGTCCAGCTAATGGACGATCTTGGCTCTGCCGACCAATCTGATTCCAGGGTTATTATGTTAGGCGGTGGAAATCCTGGTCGTATTGATGAAGTAGAAAATTATTTCCGGCAATTAATGACCGATTTGCTTGCTGACGGAAACGTATTTGAAGACATGGTTGCCAAATACGACAGTCCAATTGGCAATCCCGAGTTTCGCGGGGCGCTGGCACAACTTTTAGTTAAGAAATATGGGTGGCCAATTAGCGAAAAGAACATTGCAATAACCAATGGTAGTCAGTCGTCGTTTTTTGTGCTGTTTAATCTTTTCTCAGGAAAATTTAGCGGCCAAAAGACTAAAAAGATTCTGCTACCACTCATTCCTGAATATGTTGGATATGCTGACGCAGGTCTTGGGGAAGAAATTTTCGTTGCAAATCTTCCTAAAATAGAACGTCTTGAAAATCAGATGTTTAAGTACAGAGTAGACTTTGACCAGCTTGACGTTAGTAATAATATCGGTGCAATGTGTGTCAGTAGACCAACAAATCCGACCGGTAATGTGCTCACAAACGGGGAAATAGAAAAGTTACGGAAACTTTGTGAAAGAATAAACATTCCGCTGATATTGGACTGCGCGTATGGCACACCTTTTCCCAACATCATTTTTAATGATGTAAAACCCTACTGGGATGAAAATACAGTCGTATGCATGAGTCTGTCAAAGCTGGGACTGGCTGGCATTCGAACCGGAATTGTCGTCGCGAATGAATCAATCATCAGAAGAATTTCTTCCGCTAATGCTATTTTAAGCCTGGCCCCGGGAAGCTTTGGCCCTACCCTCATGACTAAATCTCTAACTAACGAGAAAATAATTCAACTTTCTGATGCATATATAAGGCCATTTTACAAAGCCAAAGCACTCTCTGCCGTTGCTATGCTTCATAATGAATTGGCCGGTCTGCCCTACCACATACATGAGCCGGAAGGCGCTATTTTCCTTTGGTTATGGCTAGAGGGACTACCAATAACGAGCCAGTGCTTATACAAAAGACTTAAAACACGGGGCGTATATGTTATTCCGGGTGAAAAATTTTTTCCAGGAATCGTAGATTCAACCTGGAGACATCAGCGAGAGTGCATACGAATAAGCTATGCGACTGATGACAAAACGGTCTCAGACGGAATAGATATTATTGCTGAGGAAGTACATCGCGCTTACAAAGATCGGTAAGTTCGCCAAATAAGCTGAGCGCTTCTCGCCATTGTACTCGAATCCTCAAGTAGCCAATGATCTACAGTCTCTGGTGTAAACCATTCGCAATAATCAATTTCTTCTGAATGTAAAACGAATGGTCCTTCGGATATACAACGATATATCCAGGTAAACTCGTTTCCGGTAGCATTACATGCATCTAATTTAAATAATCTCTCTGGCACTTCTTTCAAATGTAAGCCTATTTCTTCCTGGGCCTCACGAATGACACAGGAGTCATAGCTCTCCCCCGCATCCACGTGCCCTGAAACACTTGAATCCCAGAGACCGGGGTTGTTATCTTTCGTTAGCGAACGTTTCTGTAAATATACACGGCCCGCAGAATCAAAAACCAATAGATGCACGGACCTATGTTTAAGATTACGAAGATGAATCTCGCCCCTAGTAAGAGTATCGATAACAACATCAAAATCATCAACAATATTTAGTAACTCTTCGGATTGATTCATGGGCTTACCCTTACGATTCTCCAGTTTTTTTCGTTTAATTAAGAGTGTGCATTTTCGATTGATGCACTTTAGATAGAAAATTTCTACGTAGTTTAAGTGTAAAACAGTACAATCAAAAGCCCCGTTGGACTTAATCTTAAATAACCGTAAATTCTATGACTGACACCCTTCCTCAACTCGAAGATACATTTATTGAAACGTCGAATCTACTAGCTGATATCGCCCGTCTGGTAACTGCTGCGCACTTTCGGCAAAAAATTAGTGTAAATAGAAAATCGGATCTCAGCCCCATAACTGCAGCGGACCAGCAAATAGAAAAGGAAATGCGTGAATTGATTCAATCACGTCACCCAGATCACAGTATTTTTGGTGAAGAATTCGGCCTTACTAAAGGCTCCACACCTTGGCAATGGACACTAGACCCTATTGACGGGACAAAAAGTTTTGTCGCAGGCGTTCCAACCTTCGGCTCTTTGATTGCTCTGGGACACCATGACAAACCGATGCTTGGTGTGATCGAAATGCCACTTCTTAAAGAAAGATGGCTAGGAATCACTCATAAGGACACAACCCATAACGGTAAAAAATGTAGCACTAGTAATGCATCATTAAAAGATGCTGTAGTGTTATCGACAACACCCGAAATGTTCAATTCAGAGCAATGGATACAATTCAAAAAGCTTAGCGAAGTAACTTGTGTCAGAGCGTTCGGAACGGATTGTCTGGGCTATGGATTGCTTGCAAGTGGTCACACAGACTTAGTTATTGAAGCGGATCTAAAGCCTTACGATTTTCTGGCACTGATACCAATCGTTGAAGGGGCGGGAGGCAAAATAACAGATTGGAACGGCAAACGACTAACCAATGAATCTGATGGCACCGTGCTTGCAGCAGCCAATTTAAAGTTACATGGCCAAGCTCTCAAAATACTAAACACCTAACACCGTTAGTTATAACTATGAATATTCCACAATGCTTATAAGGCCCTATGATACTGCAGCCAACATATCATCCTGATACGCAAATATAGCAGGTAATCCTCCTGTATGAAGAAACAGCAAAGGGTCTCCGTTTATATTTCTCCGAGCATAATCAATAAAACACGCAAAGCTCTTCGCACTATACACGGGGTCTAGAATGATGCCTTCCAAACGCGCAGAAAGTTTTATCGCTTCATTTGCGTGGGCTCCAGCTCGGCCGTAGCCAGGCGCCAAAAATTTCTCATTTAAAATAATATCGTCAGTTCCAACCGGGTTAGTTTGCCGGAGTTGTCTTGCCATGCTGTCGCAGTGGGTTCTGATGCGATGTACTTGCTCAGAGGCAGATCTTCTAACACAAGCCCCAATAATCGGCGTAGAGATGCCTAAAGCGCGCATACCGTACAACATCCCCGCATGGGTCGCGCCACTTCCAGAAGGCACGACGATAGCCGATAACGTTATATTTCTCGATTGAATCTGTTGAGCTAACTCAATAGCTCCAGCTACATAACCCAGAGCACCAATGGAGGGATAGTCGCTACTTAGATGAATAACATAAGGTATACCGCCTTGCTCACGCACATTTAGCGCCAATTTTTCCAAATTTAGATCCGCACCTCTCTCATCTTCTCCCGCAGGATAACTATGTAAGGTTGCACCTAAAATTTGATTTAGCAACACGTTACCTGAGTTGCGATAATTAACGTCCATCTTGCTTACACGTTCTTCAAGTTGGATATGACAATGCATACCTAGCTTAGCAGCGCAGGCCGCAGCCAGTCGAACAAAATTCGATTGGACAGCCCCGGTAATAAGAATCGTATCCGCACCACGAGCGACTGCATCACCAAAATAAAACTCAAGCTGCCTAAGTTTATTACCACCAAATGCCAACGGACCCATATCGTCTCGCTTGATATAAAGTTCTGGGCCACCGATAGTTTTCGCCAAATGGTTTAACGCGTGAAAAGATGTCGGTTCATCTAAAAACACCTTACGCTCACAGCGTTTCAAATCTGCAACCAGATCAGTGTTCATAGTTTAAATTCTCCTCAGAAAAACGCCTATGATCACGCGCAGGAAATGTAGATCTTACGGAATTTAAATGAGCTAAATCAATACTCGCATAACAAACTCCTTCCCCACTTCCTTTAGACGATAGCACTTTACCCCACGGATCGATAATCATGGTATGCCCATAAGTCTTTCGCCCACTAGGATGGTTTCCAACTTGAGCTGGGGCAATAACATAACTCAAATTTTCTATGGCCCGTGCACGCAGAAGAACCTCCCAGTGCGCAATACCAGTAGGCACTGTAAACGCAGACGGGATATTGAAAATGTCCGCTTGCAATCGCCCAAGACCTCGATACAGCTCAGGAAATCGAATGTCGTAGCAGATCGTAAGTCCAACACGACCAACAGGGGTGTCTATACAAACAACCTCCTCACCCGCTTTGGTATAGTCAGATTCTAGATAGGACTCCGAACTAGAAATCGTTACATCAAATAAATGCATTTTTTGATAACGACCGACAATATTGCCATCTAAACCAAATGCCAAACAGGTTCCATAAACTCGACTAACATCTTCACTGGGAAAGGGTATAGAACCGGCGATAAGACAAATTTCATTTGCCTTAGATATTTCAGTTAACCGTTCTCTAATCTGAATTGATTGTTGTTGTGCTACCTCTACTAACTGAGATGAAGATTTCGGCATTAATACACAATTTTCGGGAAACGAAACTAACTGAGCGCCCTTCCCTGCAGCTTGCATCGAATAATGCTCAATCTTTTCCAGGTTCTCTTCAACATCGTCACTTGACGTTAACTGAACGGCCGCAACTCTTGGCAATTTTTTCAAAACACTAGTTACCCAAAATAATGCTGTACACCGATCATCTACAAAAACTTAAGGTTTGGACTCATTCTGCTCAACGACAAGTCGTATCATACCCTGTCTACCTGAACCAGGTTCTTGTTCAATAAAGGACGACGGGATACCCAAAGAGACCAAATATGCAATAAGTTGAGTTATCCACCGCTCTCCTTCGTCACCACCCGGATAACGAATTACTATCTTATTCCCTTGTGCTTCTATAAAGGTATCCAGTAGTCTTGTTAACGGCTCTATTTGCTGAACAGAGTGCTCTCGTACATTTAGCACCCAATCTGCTCGGGAAATATCCGCTCGCCAACTATCGGCATTCACAACTGTGCAGGCCAACAACATCAAACTAGCAGATAGAGTTAGTTTACAGTAAAACCACATCAAACATCTCCTGTGTATATGCGGGTTCAACTTGTAGTTGAATAGGATGGCCAATAAATGCCTGTAAATCAGCTAGACCCGTCGATTCCTCATCTTCGAGCATATCAATTACAGCCTGTGAAGCTAATACCATTAATCCTTCGGCTTCAAACTGACGCGACTCACGAAGTAGCTCACGAAATATTTCGTAACAGATAGTCTGTGAAGTCTTCTGCACACCCCTACCTGAACAGGCCGAGCATGGTTGTGTCAGCGTCCGTTCAAGGCTTTCTCTCGTTCGTTTGCGCGTAATTTCAACCAGACCCAGTGAGGACATATCAGCTATTAGTGCGCGCACACCGTCTCTACCTAACGCCTTGTCAAGCGCTCGCATTACTTGACGACGATGCTCTTCCTGCTGCATATCAATAAAATCGACAATAATAATGCCACCCAAATTTCTTAATCGCAATTGTCGCGCAATACACTGTGTCGCTTCAAGATTAGTTTTAAAAAGCGTTTCCTCAACGTTACGCTTGCCGACGTAGGCTCCAGTATTAACATCAACCGTTGTCATGGCTTCTGTCTGATCAAACACAAGATGCCCCCCAGACTTAAGCGGCACTGCGCGATCAAGCGCTTTTTGTATTTCGTCTTCAACCGAATACAGATCGAATATGGGACGTTCTCCGGGATAATATTCCATTTTCTGAACGACATCCGGGACAAGATCCATAGCCAAACCTCTGGCGCGAGCATATGTCTCCCGAGAATCGATGCGAATTCTTTCGATCTCGTCTGTGGCTAAGTCTCGTAATGTTCGCATAGCAAGGGGTAGGTCTTCATGCAGCAACCCTAACTTTACTTCTGTTTTCTGTTTTTCAATACGCTCCCAGATTCGGCATAAGAATTGTATATCCTGCAAAACATCGGGACTCGTGACAGATTCCCCTGCCGTACGCACAATAAAGCCGCCTTTTATCTGCTCTTGATCACGAACTTCAGTAACTAGCTTTTTAAGGCGTTTACGATCCTCGTCACCCGAAATTCTCTGGGATATTCCGACATAATCCGTACCTGGCAAGTAAACTAAATTACGCGACGGTATGGCAATATTAGTAGTCAACCGCGCGCCTTTGGTGCCGATCGGGTCTTTAATCGCCTGCACAACAATATGCTCACCTTCGCGAACCAAATTACTAATCAAGCCTTTTTCATCAGGATTAGTGCCTTCCTTTACATGATTCACAAGAATATCTCCGGCATGCAGAAATCCTGTGCGCTCCAAACCTATATTTACGAATGCTGCTTGCATACCGGGTAACACGCGAACTACTTTTCCCCGATAAACATTTCCCGTGATTCCCTTTCCATGACTTCTCTCAATGTGCACTTCTTGCAACACACCGTTTTCAACAAAAGCAACGCGGGTCTCTTGTGGCGTTATATTAACCAAAATTTCTTCAGTCATAGCGCTACTCCTGCAATCTTCAGCAAATTTGCTGTTTCAAAAATCGGCAGTCCCACGACATTACTGTAACTCCCGTCTATTCGTTTAACAAACATCGCACCTTTTCCCTGAATCGCGTACGCGCCTGCCTTACCGAGCGGCTCTTTGGAGCGACAATATTCACCAATATCTTCGTCACTTAACTGCCGAAACCACACTGTAGTTGTCACAGTATCACAGATTACCCCAGCAGCCGTCTTAACGACTACGGCAGTATAAACCTGATGTGCCATTCCAGATAAAGCTCTTAGCATTTGAGATGCGTGGTGTTCGTCTAAAGGTTTTCCAAATTCCACTTTATTGCACTCGATAGAAGTATCAGCAGCAAGTACTGGAAGCGTATCGGTATAGCCTGTCATCGCAACTGCCGCTTCAAGTTTAGCCTTCGCGATAGCCAACACACGATCTTTAGTGGTTTTTTCATAAATAGCAGCTTCATCAATATCGGGATTTATCAGCTCATAGCAAAGCCCCATCTGTATCAACAACTCTTGTCGTCGAGGAGAACTCGAGGCGAGTACTAACATTGCGTTTTTAGCGGTGATAGGGTAATCCTCGAGTTACACTGAACGCACGGTAAAGTTGTTCTGCCAGAATTACACGAACAATTGTATGGGAAAATGTAAACGTTGAAAGTTTTAATCGCAGCCTGCACTCAGCAAGACATTGATCGGATAGTCCTTCGGGACCACCCACCAAAAACGCTACGTCCTGCGCATCATCAACCCATGTCTGAAGCTGAACTGCGAGCATCTCGGTATCGTATTCTTTTCCTAACCGATCCAATGCGATCGGCAAAACATTAGACGGTAAAGCCGCCAATAATAGTTTTCCTTCCTGATCGGCAATGCGTTTTAAATCGGGATTTTTTCCACGTTTAATTGCGGGGATTTCTATCACTTTAAAAGAAACCGAACCTATAATTCGCTTACGATATTCATCAACACCTTGATTTACCCATGTCGGCATACGATTCCCGATTGCGATGAGATAACAGTTCACGCTTATAAAATTGGCTTATTGAAGCTTCTCAGCAATATGTGCAGACCCGGGTCGCCACAAAGATTCCAAATCATAAAATGCACGAACTTCAGGCTGCATGACATGGATGATGATGTCGCCATAATCAATTACCGCCCATTCGCCAGAATCCTCACCTTCCATTCTCAATGATTTAATTCCTTTATCACGCAGATCCCTTACGGCATTAATCGCCAGTGCACGAACATGCCGTGATGAATTACCTGTCACTATCACAAAGTAATCCGCAATAGTGGTCAATTTAGAGACAGATAGTTGAACAATATTTTCACCCTTATTGTCTTCAAGACAACTAATGACTTCAGTACAGAGGTGATCAATATCGGATATCGTTTTACTTACTTTAGACATATAAATTCCGGGATTTTATGTATTCATGTACGCCAGATGGTACAAGATGATGAATACTAAGGTTTTCCTTCAATAAGCGACGGATCTTGGTCGCAGATCCGTAACATGGTTTATTTTTCAAAAAGAGTACTTGACCAGCCTTTGAACACTGATCAAATGAATTCACAATTCGCGCACAGGCTGGCAACCATCGCGGGCTATCAGCATAATCACTACCGGGACGATTAAAAACCACCAAACTGGCCAGCTGAAAAATTTCTTCCCAATCGGCCCAGCTCTCCATTTGATCAAAGGCATCGCGCCCTAAAGCCAGTATCAAAGGTTGGTGTACGTTTTCGATAGCCAAAGATCGTAAACTATCGATCGTATACGACGTCCCTGGCCGCTGGATCTCACGATCATCGCAGACAACATTAGATAACCCTTTGGTGCCTAACCGTGCCATTACTAAACGATCTTCTGCACTTGATTCGGGACTATCGCGAAGAGCCGGTATTTTGGCAGGGATAACGTGAACCTTAGCAAATGAAGTGACTTCCAGAAAGGCTTCCAAAATAGTCAAATGACAATTATGAAAAGGATCAAAAGTTCCTCCAAAAATACCCACAGCAGAATTCAATGTGACAAACGCCTTTAGCTTCTCATCGAACTAATCACGCACACTACCGTCGCCATAAACCACGAACTTCTCGGTGGTCAATCCTTCCAGACCTACGGGGCCACGCACATGTAACTTGTTTGTACTTATTCCGATTTCTGCGCCAAGCCCGTATTCAAAGCCGTCTGCAAATTGGGTTGAAGCATTTACCATTACTGAGCTTGAATCTACCTGAGATACAAACTTGTCCGCATTGCTAATATTTTCTGTAATTATCGAGTCGGTGTGAGCAGAACCCCACTTGCTGATGTGTTCAATCGCTTCATCTAATCCAGCAACGACTTTGATTGACAAAATTGGAGCTAAATACTCACTAGCCCAATCACTATCAGTTGCCAAAACAACGTTATCGATAAGTTTTCGAGTTTTTTCACAACCGCGAAGCTCAACCCCTTTTTGCTGATATTGCCGACACAGCTCTGGTAGTACTTGCTCAACGACGGATGCGGCCACCAACAATGTTTCCATCGCACCACAAATACCATATCTTCGTGTTTTCGCATTGTAAGCGACCGCAATCGCCTTATCTATATCCGCATCGTCATCAATGTAAACATGGCAAATTCCATCTAAGTGTTTAATTACCGGAACATCAGAATCGGCACTAATTCGCTCAATTAAGGAACGGCCACCACGCGGTATAACAACATCTATATATTCAGGCAACTTTACTAATTGTCCAACAGCATCACGATCCGTAGTATTCAAAACCTGAATAACATGTTCTGATAAACCAGCTTGTTTAAGGCCATATTGAATAGACTCTGCAATAGCTAAATTAGAATTAATCGCTTCAGATCCACCACGCAAAATAACCGCATTGCCCGATTTCAAACACAATGCGGCAGCGTCTGCGGTCACATTTGGGCGTGACTCATAAATAATAAAAATAACACCAATGGGAACACGCATTTTGCCAACACGAATGCCCGAAGGACGTTGCTGAAGCCCGCTGATTTGACCTACCGGATCTGGCAAAGCAGCGATATCGCGCAAACCGCTAGCCATCGACATTATTCGATTAGAGTCTAACTCTAAACGATCCAACAATGCTTCCGATAACCCTTTTTGTTTACCAGATTGCAAATCTTGGCCATTCGCATGGATAATTTTCTGAATTTGACTTTCCAAGTGGCTAGCAATGTTTTCCAACGCCTGATTTTTTTGTGCCGTTTTTGCACAAGACAATACACGAGAGATTCTGCGGGCATGTTTGCCGCATGTGTGAACGTACTCGGAAATGGAGTCGATATGAGTCATAGTAATATCTTATAAAATCTTCTAACGGCAATCGGCGGAATAAAGATTAATACCGCATAGACCCAACACCAGTCTCTCGAACTCGACCCAGACATCTCCTGGACCATCATCAAGTTTCTGTTGGCCTTTTATAACACGATCCAGTATCGCCAACCTCTGTAACGCAATCTGTAAAAAATCAGTGGACAAGCGCTTTAGCGCTGCGCTTACCATTTGTGTCCGGCTTGACCATACACGATGACGTTTAAATGACTCAGACATGGCTTGCCCAAGCTTCACTTCAGCGGCAATCATGCCAAGAGTGCGTACTTCTCGAGTCAACGCCCATAAAACCAATATGGGTTCTACACCTTCTTTTTTAAGGTTTTGCAGTATGCGTAAACAACGTTTCGTTTTACCCGCCAAACATGCATCAGACAGAGTAAACACACTAAACCGGGACTGGTCTGCCATCACCCCATCGAGTGTTTCCACATCTAACGATTGACCAGTAGGATGAACTAACGCGAGTTTTCGGATTTCTTGGTCTGCAGCTAGTAAATTACCTTCCACATACCATGCCAATCTGCTGGCCACATCTAGTTCGGCATCTATTCCGTGTTGTTTCAGTCGTGACTGCACCCACCCAGGAAGTCGTGATGAACTGACTGATCCTGTATCAACGACTACACCTGCTTCGCGAATGGCGCCACACCATTTATTTGCCAAAGCTTTCTTATCTAATTTGCCACAAATGACCACTAACACTGTGTCGGGTGATGCAGCTTGTGCAAACTCAGCGATAAGGGTTGCACCCTTATCTCCTGGTTTTCCTGAAGGAATTCGCAATTCAACATAACGACGTTCAGCAAATAACGACATAGTGTGATTGCTTTGGGAAAATGAAGACCAATCAAACCCGGCTTCAACCGTTAATCGATTTAAATCACCAAATCCAATATTGGCAAAATGCTGACGTAGAACATCCCGACTTTCCTCAACGAGCAGCGTCTCTTCACCATGAATCAAGAAACAACGCGTGTTACTCGTTTGACTCAACTGTCGCTCAAGTTGCGCGACATTCCACTCCATAGCCGTAAATTTTCTGACTCTTACTTACAGTTTGGAAATTTGACGAAGTATGTTCTGCACTAGCTCTTTACGCATTCCCTCTCGCAAAAACTCTTCCTCGTCATCTTTTTCAAGGATTTCTGAAGCACTGTATTCAAAATCTCTACGCTGGGTCAATACACCACTAGTATGAATTACTTGCCCTTCTGAATCAGTCAGAATAAATCGTGCTCGATAGAACAATCTATATGCGCTCGCGATTCCCCGATTATCAAGTGTTCTGATTTTTCGTTGAAACTCGGATTCAATAATAATACTGGAATCTGCAGCTGTCTCACTTTCGTTAATACGCGCTCCGTTAGTATCGAGCCCATCTTTAAGATCCGTCACTAAATCAAAGTCGTTACCACTAACATAGACATTGGACGCAACCTCAGGAAGCGTTACCGTTCCGCGCAAATGAAAACCGCAACCCTGCAGTAGCAGACTTGAACCTACAATCACCATCAATGCTAGTTTTCGCATTTCTATACCTGAATTTCTGAATGTTGTACTATTTTACGTTGTAAAAGCTTATGTAGGAATTATACGCAATTCACACCCATCGCGTACCCGCGAAACGCAAACAATTCCGTAAAAAACGAAATTTACATCCGACCACAGCGAATATTTAATCGATTAATGGCCTTAAACAACAATATTCACCAAACGTTTAGGCACAATAATGATCTTTCTTGAAGCTTTGCCATCCATGTTTCGGATAACACCAGGGTCACTTAGAGCTGTATTCCGGATAATATCGTCACTCGCATCAGCGGGAATAACAATTTCAGCTCGTTTTTTACCATTCACCTGTATAACTAAACTTATCTCATCTTTAACCTGTGCCGAGAAATCAACTAGAGGCCAATTCGCATCTAAAACGATGCCAGATTGCCCGAGACCCGCCCACAATACATGTGAAATATGCGGAGCAATAGGCGCCAAAATTCTCAATAAAATCAAGATTCCTTCACTGACAATCATGGAACGCTGTAAATCGGGGTCATCCTCAATACGAATCTCACGCCGATCATCAAACTTCTCCAATAAATTCAACATTTCCATAGCCGCCGCTACAACAGTGTTAAATTGGTTACGTGCATAATCGCGATGAATTCTCTCAAGTAGCAAATGCAAATCAGATCGAAGCGCTTTACATTTGGCATCGTCTACAGCAGCGAGGCGAGCCTCAAAATCAGCAGATGTAGTGGCACATCGCGAAACAGTGTTGTGCTGACGATAAACTAAATCATAAAGTCGTCTTAAAAACCGCGAGGAACCCGCAACCGCATCATTGTTCCACTCAAGGGATTGATCTGGTGGTGCTGCAAACATTGCAAATAGACGCACCGTATCCGCACCGTATTGATCAATCATATCCTGAGGATCAACCGTATTACCTTTCGACTTGGACATTTTTGTGCCATCTTTCAGCACCATACCCTGAGTAAGGAGATTGGTAAAAGGTTCGTCGCTACTTAATAGCCCTTCATCCCGCATCAGTTTATGGAAAAAACGCGCATAGAGTAAATGAAGGACGGCATGCTCAATTCCCCCGACATACTGGTCTACAGGCAGCCAGTAATCCGCACGTCCATCAAGCATAGTTGTCGCACCTGGACAGCAAAACCGAGCGTAGTACCACGAAGACTCGAAGAAGGTATCAAACGTATCTGTTTCCCTTCGCCCTATTTTTCCATCAGGCAACTCTGCATGCAAAAATGACGGCATAGATGGCAGAGGTGACCCAGTACCTTGCAATTCAACGTTTTCAGGCAGCAATACCGGAATATCCTCCACCCGGGCACCACTACTTTCGCCCGTTTCATCATCATACACAACCGGAATCGGACAACCCCAGTAACGTTGTCTCGATACGCCCCAATCCCGCAATCGATAATTGGTTTGTCGCTGCCCTCTAGATGTAGACTCCAACTCCGACGCAATAGCCTCAATCGCCTGATCAAATCCGAGACCGTCATACTGCCCCGAATTCACCAGTATTCCATAATCCGTATAGGCGGCCTTGCCAATTCCGGCATCAGAGCCATCCTCAGGCTTGATAACCTGTCGAATTTCAATACCATACTTCTGTGCAAATTCGTAATCACGTTGATCATGCCCAGGCACAGCCATCACTGCACCTGTTCCGTAGCCCATTAAAACAAAATTAGCAACCCACACAGGTATTCGCTCACCGGTTAACGGGTGGGTAACATCAATACCTAACGGTTTTCCCAGTTTCTCAGTTCGCTCTATATCGGCTTCGGCTGAACCGGTCTGACGACACACGGAGAGAAATTCTTTCAGCTCCAGACTCCCTTCTGCCGCCTGCAAGGCCAAAGGATGCTCAGCCGCAACCGCTACATAAGTAACACCAAGTAAGGTGTCGGCGCGAGTGGTGTACACAGTTAATGCGTCCAGATCATCCAGCTGATCGATATCGTCAAGTAAAAACTGAACTTCAACACCCAAGCTCTTGCCAATCCAATTGCGTTGCATCGTTCTAACCGACTCAGGCCACCCATCCAACTCATCAACACAATTTAAAAGTTCGTCAGCATAAGATGTAATCTTCAAAAACCATTGGGGAATATCCTTACGTTCCACGACGGCCCCTGAACGCCAACCCCGGCCATCAATAACCTGCTCGTTTGCAAGAACCGTTTCGTCGACAGGGTCCCAATTAACCGTGGCCATCTTTCGATACGCCAATCCACGTTCTAATAATCGGGTAAAAAACCATTGCTCAAATTTGTAGTATTCGGGTGTACAGGTTGCCACCTCCCTACTCCAATCATAACCAAAACCTAACCGTTTCAGCTGGCCTTTCATGTAAGCAATATTTTTATAAGTCCATTTAGCAGGAGGAACTTTATTCTTTATTGCAGCATTTTCGGCAGGTAGGCCAAAGGCATCCCAGCCCATAGGCTGTAATACGTTTTTACCCTGCATACGCTGGTATCTACTTATTACATCACCTATGGTGTAATTTCTCACGTGCCCCATATGCAATTGTCCAGACGGATAGGGGAACATAGATAGGCAATAGTACTTTTCTTTAGTTGGATCCTCGGTCACTTCAAAACTACGGTTCTCTTCCCAAAAGTTCTGCGATTGCTCTTCAATTAAACGCGGTGAATAGGTAGTTTCCAAGAAACAGCTCCAATAAATAATGAGAGTTAGTAAAAAAATAATGCTTTAATTGATTTTATGCGAATCGGCAAGCACTTTCATCATTACATTGCTAATTCATAGCGAAGATGAAAGGATTATATTTATTGAATTAATGCTTTGCCTAAAATTCAGACGATCAACCGATCCTAGCAGGCCCGAATAGGCGTTAAGATCGACTTTAACACCCGCTAGTTTAGACTCCCAATAAGGGACACTAAGGGTGATATCTCGATAAAATTTAGCGGAGAAAAAGTGAATAGCACAGACAGCATTTACCGCAGGGCGCGGCAACTTGACAATCTTGGCCCGAAGTCTGTTAATTGATCAAAAAAAAGCAAACAGCTTATGCTGCAACTGGGCTGGTGAAGATAATTGGCGCAACTTCAGCATCCTCAAAGGTAACCAATTCCCACGCATCCTGATCAGCAACAATGGCTCGCAGAAGTCGATTGTTTAATTCATGTCCAGACTTATGCGCACTAAACGCACCAATCAATGGATGTCCAAGTAAATACAAATCGCCTATAGCATCCAACACTTTATGTTTTACAAATTCATCCTCGTACCGGAGACCATCTTCGTTGAGGATATGAAACGCATCCATCACGATTGCGTTATCTAGACTACCTCCGCGAGCTAGGCCAGCATCCCGTAACGTTTCGAGATCTTGCAAAAAGCCAAATGTACGTGCGCGACTAACTTCTTTTACAAATGATGTTGTCGAGAAATCTACCGAGGCAAATTGTGTGGAGGCTTGAAAAATTGGATGATTAAAATCAATTGTAAAGGAAACCTTAAAGCCGTTAAATGGCTCAAAGCGCACCCATTTATCGTCTTCTCTCAGCTCAACTGTCTTCTTAACGCGAATGAATTGCTTTGGAAGATGTTGTTCGGCAATACCGGCGGATTGAAGTAAAAATACAAAAGGACCTGCACTGCCATCCATAATCGGGACTTCAGGTGCCGTTAAATCAACAAACGCATTATCAATTCCAATTCCCGCGAAAGCCGACATTAGATGTTCAACGGTAGAAATCTTTACATCACCATTTTGAATAGTAGTCGACATTCGTGTATCACCAACAAATTCTGGCTTCGCCGGGACATCTACTACGGGATCAAGGTCGATTCTTCGAAACACGATGCCGGTGTCAACCGGCGCAGGCCTTAAGGTCAGGTAAACTTTTTCTCCGGTATGCAGACCGACACCGGTTGCACGAATCGCATTTTTTAAAGTTCGCTGCCTAATCATATTGAGAGATTTGCCCGCTATTGTCCTATTTTTATGAGTGGAGCAAAGCTAACTGGAAGGACACCAGTAGTAGCTCCCTAAACGGTTTCGAATCGTACACCAGAATGCTCCATTTGTGTACCG
The DNA here is from genome assembly GCA_905478855.1 of uncultured Gammaproteobacteria bacterium. Lineage (GTDB taxonomy): Bacteria > Pseudomonadota > Gammaproteobacteria > Arenicellales > CAJQKF01 > CAJQKF01. The sequence goes on along the minus strand of CAJQKF010000040.1, from coordinate 22,351 downwards.
TTTGACGGAAAATCACCTTCAAAATGGGCAATTTGAACGGGTTATCTGCTAAATACACGCTCATTCTTGCAAAAAAACAAGTCAGGACACCGCTTGAGGCAAAAAGCGATGTCCTGCAAAATTGAACTAGTCAGCTTGCCTGCGAAGGAATGCAGGTATATCAAGATAATCCATATCCGGTGTTTCTGCATGGGCAATCGCCGCAGATCCGCCACCCATTGCGCGCTGACTGCGTATCACAGCAGGTTGCTCAGAACGATCTATACTCTCTCGTTCCGGGGCATTTGAATGCACAACAGTTGGTCGAGCGGTCTTACGAACAACGGGAGCCTCACCAATTCCTGTGGCAACCATAGTAACACGAAGCTCACCTTCTAGATCCGGATCAAGCACGGTGCCAATAACAACCGTAGCATCCTCCGATGCAAACTCATTAACTATGTCACCAACCTCGGAGAATTCTCCAATCGACATATCCATGCCGGCCGTAACGTTCACTAGTATGCCTTTAGCGCCATGAATATCAATATCTTCCAGCAGCGGACTTGAAATAGCAGCCTGTGTTGCTTCTCGCGCACGTTCTTCACCAGATGCCGTTGCTGAACCCATCATTGCGACGCCCATTTCGGACATCACAGTGCGAACATCGGCGAAATCCACGTTTATTAAACCCGGACGTGTGATCAACTCAGATATACCCTGAACGGCATTCAATAAAACTTCATTGGCGCGTGCAAAAGCATCTAGAAGTGTCGCCTGTTTTCCCATCACATTAAGAACTTTTTCATTCGGAATCGTGATGAGCGAATCAACGTATTGACGCAACTCTGCAATACCTTGCTCAGCCGCTTCGATACGCTTTTTACCTTCAAACGGAAAAGGTTTAGTAACTACGGCTACGGTCAAGATACCTTTTTCACGTGCAAGCTCAGCAACAACCGGAGCGGCCCCAGTACCCGTTCCACCACCCATGCCAGCGGTCAGAAACACCATATCGGCGTCGTCAAGAATCTCCGAGATTCGATCACGGTCTTCCAACGCTGCCTGTCGCCCAATCTCTGGGTTTGCGCCTGCACCGAGCCCCTTTGTCATGGCTTCGCCAAGCTGCAGCAGCCGCGACACCCCCGAGCGTTGCAGGGCCTGAGAATCTGTATTAGCGTTAATAAAATCTACACCCTCAAGATTGGCTGACAGCATGTGGTCTACGGCATTACCGCCTCCACCTCCGATGCCAATTACCTTGATGACTGCCTGTTGACCTACGGTTTCTACCAGTTCAAACATATTACAACTCCACTGCCTCGTGAATTACATTAATTGAAATAAAACTACTTTGTGACTTGGACTTACAACGTCACTTTCTCCAACGCCATTACTAAAAATTACCCTGAAACCAGGACTTCATACGTGCAAATACATTTTTGATACCTACTTTTTCGACTTCCTCGTTCTCTTCAGCGCCCGGCCTGTTGGCACTTCCAAACAAAACCAGTCCAACACCTGTTGAATAAATGGGATTTCTGACCACTTCGGATAAACCACCCACATACTGGGGCACACCTAAACGAACCGGCATATGAAAAATCTCTTCAGCCAGTTCTATCATGCCCTCCATTTTCGAGCTTCCGCCAGTCAAAACAATTCCGGTGCCAATAAGCTCTTCATAGCCGCTGCGACGCAGCTCAGCCTGGGCTAACATATAAAGTTCCTCAACCCGTGGTTCGATCACCTCTGCTAAAGTAGAACGCGCCAGTTTTCGAGGAGCACGATCACCTACACTAGGGGTATCAATCATTTCGCCATGAGGAGCTAGCTGTGTTAATGCACAGCCGTATTTTTTCTTAATTTCTTCTGCTGCCTGTGTAGGCGTGCGCAGCGCAACAGCAATATCGTTAGTAATCTGGTCTCCAGCTATGGGGATCACTGCAGTGTGGCGAATAGCACCTTCCGTAAAAATGGCGATATCACACGTACCACCACCAATATCTATCATGCAAACGCCCAACTCCTTCTCGTCATCATCTAACACCGCATAGCTCGATGCTAACTGCTCAAGGATGATGTCGTCCGCTTGCAAACCACAACGACGTATACATTTGACAATATTTTGCGCTGCACTCACGGCTCCGGTGATGATGTGTACCTTTGCCTCCATCCTTACACCACTCATGCCGATGGGCTCACGAATACCTTCTTGCCCATCAATAATGAAGTCTTGGGGCAAAATATGCAGGATCTTTTGATCATTCGGGATAGCTAACGCTCGTGCCGCCTCAATAACGCGTTCCATGTCACTCTTGCTCACCTCGTTATCTCGAATGGCAACCACACCATGAGAATTAAAGCTGCTGATATGAGAGCCGGCAATACCTGCATACACAGACATAATTTGGCATCCAGCCATTAACTCCGCTTCTTCCACAGCCCTTCTTATGGACTGAACGGTCGACTCAATATTAGCTACGACTCCTTTCTTAAGACCACGTGAGGGATGATGACCGATTCCAATAATCTCGACGGCGCCATCGTCCTTAACCTCTGCAACTATTGCAAGAATTTTTGAGGTTCCAATATCCAAACCGATGATTAGATTTTCGTCTGTCTTTTTCATGAATATGCTGTAGTTGTCATTTTCGTGTTATCCATCCTGGCGATCACGGTTTTTAATCTTGCCAACGATATTTCCACCATTAGCGGTTGTGTTAAAACGCGCTGCAAAACCGTTTGGGTATCGCAAATCAAATTCTCTGAAATTTTTTAAATCATCGGACTGAATGAGTTCAACACCCTGAATTAAACGCTTAAGTCTTTTTTCAAGATCTTGCTTACCCAAACGCACGGTAATAAGATTCGGAAGATTGGATATTTTCAACATTGCAGACCAGACGCCACGATCTGTTAGCGCCACTTCCTCAAGACGCCAAGTTGCAGGCATATGCGCTGTCAATGAAATTACGGTGCGCAGAACATCGAGTTGGCGCCCCATAGGCCCGAAAAGTCGTGGCAATCGATCATCAGTAAACGCTTCAGGCATCACAAGTTTTTCCCCTGCGGCGTTTAACCATTCGACGCGATTCCAGTTTGCAACAGGATCGGCTTGAGAAAGATTAACGATCAACTTACCAGGCCATTTCCTCCTCACCTCAACCCCGTAAACCCAAGGTACCGTTTTAACCACTTGTTCAACCTCTGCCAGATCAACAGAAAACCACGACGTCGGCCCCATGCCTTTAACGGCACCCAATACTTGTGCTGGATCGACGTCGGGGGCATAGCCTGCAACAACAACCTCGTTCACCGAAAATCGACCAGGCAGAAACAATCGATCCAAAGCAACCAGCAACATACTGAAAAAAATCGCACTGCTAGCCAGAAGAATCGGCACACGCCTTGGCTTATTCATAGTGACTTGCTGATCTTCAGTTTCAGTGTTCGCCAACGACACGCACCTCTGTTTGCAAATTCACATCAAATTGCTGTTTTATTTCCAGTTTTATAAAAGCTATGAGTTGTTCAATATCGTAGGCAGTTGCATGGCCGGTATTTACAATAAAATTGGCATGCTTTTCAGAAATTTGGGCGCCACCAATCTTGGCTCCTTTCAAACCTGATTGTTCAATTAATCGAGCAGCGTGATCCGATTCTGGGTTCTTGAAAACCGAACCCGCATTCGCAGATTGCACCGGCTGAGAGCTACCTCTCGCTTTCAATAACGAGGATACTTTCGACTTACTCTCATCAAGATCACCACTATCTAGGGTAAGTTTTGCCGATAGAAACCAATGTTCCGGGGAAGTCGCAACACTTCGATAACCAATCTCGAAATCAGTTGCCTGAAAACTACTGACAGTTCCGTCTCGATCAATCATCGTTACTGATTTCACAACACTCCAAGTCTCGCCACCAAAAGCGCCTGCATTCATGGCCAACGCCCCACCCATGGATCCAGGAATTCCGGCAAAAAACTCAGCACCAACAAAACCATTACGGTTACAAAATCGAGCGATCTGGGCACATGCCACACCCGCCTCAACATATATTTCTCTATCTTCGGTAACCTGCATGCTGGAAAGACCTTTGTGGCACTTAACCACCACACCGCGAATACCACCATCTCGAACCAACAAATTCGAGCCCAGGCCAATAAAGAACACAGGTATATCGGTAGGCATTGAACGCAGAAAGTTAACCAAATCATCTTTATCCGCCGGCACATAAAAAACGTCGGCGGCTCCACCAACACGCCATGTGGTATGAGCCGACATAGGTTCCTGCTCTCGCAGATCGCCACGCAGGTACTCTCGATTAAACTGTTGGCTTGTAACGCGGGAATTCAACATGAATCCACCTTGTGAGTAGCGGCAAGGTTCGCCACATAACGTCCGATATCACCGGCGCCGAGAGTTAGTAAGACATCGCCCTCCGTGCATATAGATGTTAATACCTCGGTAAGCTGTTCGAATCTTTCTACAAATATCGGGTCAGACTGACCACGAGAGCGGATTGAGCGACATAACGCCCGACCATCCGCACCCGGTATGGGTGATTCACCCGCGGGATATACCTCAACAATCACCAGTGGGTGAATATGCGATAACAGCTCCACGAAATCATCAAATAAATCCCTTGTTCGGGTAAAACGGTGTGGCTGAAATATTGGTATTATTCGTCTATCTGGCCATGCGCCCGTTGCACCCGACCATGTAGCGCTCAGTTCAACAGGATGATGGGCATAGTCATCAATTAGTTTTACGGTCTTACCGCCAAGTAAAATATCACCATAATCCTGCATGCGTCGACCAATTCCACCAAACTGGGCTAACGCCTCAACAATATCGGCATCCTCGACCTTAAGCAGGCTCGCGATAGCAATAGCTGCCGTTGCATTCAGTACATTATGAAATCCAGGCAGTGCAAGCTGTATTGACAACGGTTTTTCCCTTCCCGCCCAATCAATTTTAAAGTGCATAGTCGTGCCATCCTGAGTGATATCAGTTGCCCTAAATGCGACATCAGATCCTGTGCCATAGCTTACGACTTGCCGATGTACATCGGCCACCAACTCTCGAACAACGGGGTCGTCCATGCACATGACAGCCAGACCATAAAACGGCAAATTATGAATAAAATCAGTGAAAGTTTGGCGTAGCCGTGAAAAATCACCGTCATAAGTTTCCATATGATCACTATCAATATTGGTAACGACTGCTATTCTGGGTTGTAGATGCAAAAACGATGCATCGCTCTCATCTGCTTCTGCTACCAGATAGGTTCCCTTTCCAAATCTAGCATTGCTGGCAATACTATTGACCAATCCACCAACTATTAATGTAGGATCGAGTCCACCCTGAGAAAGTATGGCCGCAGTGAGACTTGTCGTAGTTGTTTTGCCATGCGTCCCGGAAACCGCAATACCGTGACCAAATCTCATCAATTCGCCAAGCATTTCCGCCCTAGGTATAACTGGCACACCTTTTGCTCTTGCACTGACTGATTCAACATTGGTGTCGGCGATAGCAGTCGACACGACGACCACATCCGCACCAGAAATATTTTCTGCTGCATGCCCAAAATAGAGACTAGCGCCACACTCGGCGAGTCGTTGCATAGTTGCATTTTTAGCCAGATCAGACCCGCTAACGATATAACCTTGTTGCAAAAGTACTTCGGCAATACCGCTCATTCCGGCACCACCGATACCAACAAAGTGAACGTGTCGAACGAACTCACGCATGCATCACCTCAAGACACTGAGTCGCTACATCTTGAGTGGCATTCGGACGCGACAACTTCAACGCAGCATCCGAAATAGTTTTGAATCGATCCGGATCAGCAGTTATATCCGTAAATATTTGATTGATCCGATCAAATGAAAGCTCGCTTTCTGGGACGAGAAAACCAGCATTCACATCCGCCATGAATGAAGCATTCGCTGTCTGGTGGTCTCCGGCTGCATAAGGATATGGCACAAGAATGGAAACTTTACCTGCAATACACAACTCGGCAACAGTCATTGCGCCTGATCGACAGATTACTATATCGGCCCAGCGATAAGCTTCTCCCATATCATCAATAAACTCGACTGTATTCGATTCCAGAGACAGTGAATCATAGTCAGATTTAACTTCGTCTAGTTTGGCTTTGCCTGTCTGATGACGAATTTCTAAATTCATCGTCTTACTGATTTTTGCGAGTATCGAAGGGACCAGTCGATTCAGTGCCAACGCTCCCTGACTGCCACCAAATATTAAAACACGAAGATTCCTATGTTCGTTCGATTCGAAATCTCCTTTATTCGCAGAAATAATATTTCTGACCGGATTACCTGTCCACTCGGAACGCTTCGATACGCCCTTTGTGTTTGGAAAACCGGTCATAACCCGACAGGCTAATGGCGCGAGTAACCGATTTGTAAGACCTGCACTTGCATTAGCCTCATGAATCAACACAGGTTTCCCAAGGATTACACCGGATATAGCCCCAGGTCCTGCAGCAAAACCTCCCATTCCAAGTAATGCATCTGGTCTTTCACGGCGAAGAATTTTTATTCCCTGAATTAACGCTCGACCTAACATGAATGGCATCGTTAGCAATCGTTTTAATCCCTTACCGCGAAGCCCCGTAACAGACATCCAACAAATATCAAAACCAGCGGCGGGAACAACCTTAGCTTCTATTCCAGACTTAGTACCGAGCCATACTATACGAACACCCTGCTCTCTTAAGTAGTTGGCAACTGCTAGTGCAGGAAATACGTGTCCACCGGTACCACCCGCCATGACCATTAATGTTTTCATTTGCGACGACTCCCAGCTGGAGTTCGAAGTTCCCTATCAACAGCAAAAACCAAACCAACCAGTGCAAGCGTAACGATTATGCTGCTTCCACCGTAACTCATAAGAGGCAGGGTAATTCCCTTTGTTGGTAGAACCCCCATATTTACACCAAGATTAACAATCGCTTGCAAACTAATCAGAATTATGACGCCATGGGCAGAGCGAGCCGCAAAGTCATGTCCCGATTTTTCAGCTTTCGCTGCGATAGAAAACCCACGCCAAAGGAACGCCACATACATGCTAATTAGAACCAGCATGCCTGCAAACCCTAACTCCTCGGCAATAACCGCCGCCAGAAAATCATTTGCAGCATGAGGTAAATAAAACAGCTTCTGAATACTTTGGCCAAGCCCCATGCCAAACCACTCACCGCGACCAAACGCGATAAGCGCTTGTGATAACTGAAAACCACTATCCCATGGGTCCGCCCAAGGATTTTGAAAACTCATCACGCGCTCAAGCCGGTAAGGCGATAAAACGGCCAGTAAGACAAAAGCGGTTCCGGCCACAATTACACACAACAGCATATGAGAGTAACGAACGCCGGATACGTACATCATTGCAAACACAGTTGAAGCGATGACAATAGTGGTACCCAAATCAGGTTCAAGCAGTAAAAGCCCGCCAACAATTCCAACTACGACTGCAATATTTAGCACACCTAATTTGAAGCTCTTCAACTGAGCTCGACGACGAGTAAGATAGTCGGCCATGTATATAATCATGAATAACTTCATGAATTCAGAAGGCTGTATTCTTAAGGGTCCAAGAACTAACCAGCGCGTACTACCATTGACTTCGTATCCGATTCCTGGAATCAGAATTAAAGCTAATAACAGCACTCCAAAGACCATAAAATGGCGGGCAAAACGTTGCCAAAATGACATGGGAATATGTGCTATGACAGTCATTCCTAATAGCCCAACAGCAACGTATATTGCATGTTTTCCGGCTCGACCGATACCACTTGCATAGCTTTGCGCATCTGTGACGATTGTTGCCGAATAGACCATCACAATGCTTAACGATACCAAAAGCAACGTATTGATCAATAACCAGGCATCCATACGACCAAAGTCTGTCATAGGAAGAATACCCGTATGTTTCTTCACGGTACTCATTCACTTAACTCGAGAACATATTGGCGAAACACATCACCTCGATGCTCGAAGTTTCGAAACATATCAAAACTAGCGCAGGCAGGAGAAAATAAAACAACTTCCCCTGGCTCCGACAGTTGTTCTGAAATATTAACTGCATCTTGTAAGCTATCACAGTGACTTAATGGCACAATATTCGTTAATGCAACATGAAATTTCTCAGCATCTTCGCCGATGAGGCACACATGTTTCACATTCGCGGCGCAAGCAGTTGTCAATAGCTTCAAGTTCGCATCTTTAGCTTGCCCACCAGCAATTAGCACCACCGGTAAATTCAGACCAGCCAGTGCTGCAACAGTAGCACCTACATTCGTCCCCTTTGAATCATTGATCCAGCGCACGCCAAATCGAGTTCGTATTAGCTCCATACGATGAGGCAAACCAATACATTTTTTCGCCGCATCTAGCATTCTTGTTTCTAGGGAAATACCTGCAGATTCGATTAACGCCATGCCTGCAAGAATATTTAACCAGTTGTGTTCACCCTGCAAATAGATGTCGGACGTATTAATGAGCGGCGTCGTTCCGCGGCATAACCAGATCGAATTATTATAATTACATATTCCAAACTGACCATCGATCGGGTTATAGCCTAAACCAAAGCCCGTCACATCTTCTTCATCCCGCGTCGGCAGTAAATAGGGTTCTTGTAGATTGATGACTATGTTTTCAGTATGTTTGTATATTTTCTGCTTAGCCGAAATATAGTCTTCCAGTCCGGTATATCTATCCATGTGATCGGCACTAATATTCAATACTACGGCGCTTTTTGGACATAGACTTTCTGTTGATTCCAACTGAAAACTCGATAACTCCAAAACATGCCATTGGTCATTAACTCTATCCAACAGATCCAATACCGGCACACCAATATTTCCTCCAGCGATCGCGCGTTTTCCCGCAGCGTTAAGCATTTCAACTACTAGCTTGGTTACCGTGCTTTTGCCGTTAGAACCTGTTATGGCGATCACAGGAACATCGCAATTCCGAGCATATAACTCGACATCGCCGACAACATCTGCTCCGGCACTAATTACCGCTTGAACAGCTTCTTCAGAACGTGAGATGCCGGGACTCAATATTACGTTTTGAAAGGTGCAGAAAAAGCTAGGCTTGAAATCACCAAGCAATACTTCAATATCTGCATCTATATTATTAAGCTCCTCTAGCATCGGAGGCGCTTCGCGGCTGTCGACAACAGATACTGATTGACCACGCTTAACGAGATACCGCACTACCGAAAGCCCGGTTTGACCTAACCCGACAACAAGCGTTCTAGCTTCTTGTTCATAGTTCGGACATTTGTAGGCGGCATTCATCATTAACGAACCTTCAAAGTCGCAAGACCAATAAGTACGAGTATCACTGAAATAATCCAGAAACGAACACAGACCCGAGGCTCAGGCCAACCTTTCAATTCAAAATGATGATGCAGCGGCGCCATACGAAAAACTCGCTTGCCAAACATCTTAAATGACGCCACTTGAAGAATCACAGAAAGTGTTTCAATAACGAAAACACCACCCATAATAAAAAGCACAATCTCCTGCCGAACAATAACCGCCACAACACCTATCGCAGCCCCCAAAGCTAACGCGCCAATGTCGCCCATAAAAACCATGGCGGGATAAGTGTTGAACCATAAGAAACCCAAACCGGCACCCACTAACGCAGCGCAGAATATCAATATCTCTCCAACACCATTAATATAGGGAATACTTAAGTATTCGGAGAAACTACTGTGCCCGGTCAGATACGCAAAAATTGCCAAGGCGCCTGAGACGAGCACCGTCGGTAATATTGCCAGACCATCCAAGCCATCTGTAAGGTTAACTGCATTGCTAGTTCCAACAATAACCAGATAAGTAAGTAATACGAAACCGATCCCAAGGTCTATAGATACTTCTTTGAATAAGGGCACGATTAGATGCAACTCAGCGGGAGATTCTGCTGTGCTGTATAACACCAGAGCAGCCGCCAGGCCAGCAACACTTTGCCAGAAAAATTTCGGCCCGGCGCCCATACCTTTAGGGTCTTTGTGAACTAATTTTTTATAGTCATCGACCCACCCAATAACACCAAAGCCGATACATGTGAGAAGCGCCACCCAGACAAACCGATTAGATAAGTCAGACCAGAGAAGCGTTGATAACGCTACGGATACTAAAATTAACGCTCCGCCCATTGTCGGAGTCCCGACCTTCTCAAAGTGAGTTGGTGGTCCATCATCTCGAATTGTTTGACCGATTTGGTGATAACTGAGTTTACGGATCATCAGTGGACCAACCAGAAAGCATATAGTTAATGCTGTAAGAACACCGCAAATACCACGTAAGGTCAAATACCGAAAAACACCAAAGGCGCTGTAATATTCCGCTAGATAGTCAGCCAAATAGAGTAACATCAGGCAACTTCCTCCATATTTATAATTGTATTTACTAACCGTTCCATACGCATACTTCTCGAAGCCTTGACCAGCATTACGTCAATTCTTGAGAAGCGCTTTTTTACTTCGCCAATCAACTCTTCCATATCAGTAAATGCGTGCTGCGGCTCGCCAAAGGCAATCGCAGCGTGTTTTGACAACGGTCCCACTGTTAGTAAAATATCGACACCTGCATGTTTGGCTGCTAGGCCAGCGCTGCTATGAAATTCCGCAGCACCTGCCCCTAACTCACCCATATCGCCTAGCACAAGCATCTTGCATCCCTTGTACTGGCTTAACACCGCAATCGCAGCATTTAACGATGCAGGATTAGCGTTATAACTATCATCTATTAATACTTTACCCAGGACCGATAAGGTCTGTCCGCGACCTTTAACTGGTTGAAATGACTCTAGTCCTGACACCACGCAATCTGAATTGATATCCAAAAGCTCAGCTACTGTTATAGCTGCTAGCGCATTTAGAACATTATGCTTTCCAGCGATGCCTAGACGTACCGATAAAGTCCGTCCTCTATAGTCGAAGTCAATAGTCGATGCGTTTTCTGTGTACTCAACGGAAGCTTGGAGGTCATTACCTGATTCAAGGCCGAATGTACGGCACTTATTCGCTCCAAGTTGGCTCTGCCAATATGGCGCGAACGGATCATCGCCACAGATGACACCTACGCCATCTTTCAGCCCTAAAAATATCTCAGCCTTTGCCTTGGCAACACGATCGACTGAACCAAGACCTTCAAGATGAGCCTCGGCAGCATTAGTAATAATGGCTATATCAGGGCGTACCATTTCCGTAAGTGTGGTCAATTCACCCGAATGATTCATACCCATCTCAATTACTGCGAATCGATGACTCTGATTTAGCCTAAGTAGAGAGAGCGGCACACCTATATGGTTATTTAGATTACCTTCGCTAATTAGAGTTGAGGCAAATTTAGATAAAATCGCACCGACCATTTCCTTAACAGTGGTTTTACCGTTGCTGCCTGTAACACCTATAACTCTTCCGGTGAAACGACTACGCCATGTCGCTGCAAGTTGTTGCAAACCAGTCAACGTGTTATCCGCGCGAATGCACGACTGATGTGTGTCTATAAAATGATCAACTAATGCTCCAGTCGCACCGTGAGAACGTGATTGCTCAACGAAATCATGCCCATCAAAACGGTCACCTTTTAATGCGACAAACAGAGCACCAGTCGCAATAGAACGAGAATCAGTGCACACTGATGTAAACAGCTGATCTTTACCGGTTAGTTGTCCGTTCATAATTTTGGCTGCAGCAGAAAGAGTCATCATTGTCTTAGCTCGAATAACTCAGCGACAACGGCTCGATCGGAAAAAGATTGTTTATAACTGCCAAAATCCTGATCCGTTTCGTGCCCTTTCCCTGCGATCAAAACCAAGTCATCTTTACCTGCATTTTTCAACGCCTGGGCTATTGCCTGTTTACGGTCGAGACAAACTTGTTGACGTCCGTTCATCCCCGCACAAATATCTGCAGCAATTAACTCCGGCTTTTCATATCGGGGATTATCGTTAGTTATAATCGCGTGATCCGCTAATTGTGATGCTACTGCACCCATTTGAGGGCGTTTACCCTTATCACGATCACCACCGCATCCGAAAACAACCCAAACCTTGCCTTGAGTTAACCCTCGGCAGTTCTTTAATACGTTATAAAGTGCATCTGGAGAATGTGCAAAATCGACTACAACCAGCGGCTTTCCTAAGACATCTATCAGTTCCATTCTTCCCGGTACAGGCCTAGTAGCCAGCAAGGATTCAACCGCTTTTTTTGAAGAATAGCCCATAGCCATTAATGTTGTGAAAACAGCCAACACATTAGAGACATTAAAAGCGCCTGCCAATGGTGCTTTTATTTCGACCACAGCTCCATTGACCCTGCAATCAATTCTAATATGGTTACGCTCTACCTTTGCTAATAGCTGACGAACTCTTGCCTGCTCGGAAACCCCATAGGTCCAAAGTAGCTCTGGCTCGATTAATTGACTAAGTTGGCAACCAAAGACATCATCAATATTAATTACACAGCTTGATAACGACTTAATTTGAAATAACTTCGACTTAGCCTTACCATAGCTTGTCATGTCGTGATGATAATCAAGGTGATCCTGACTTAGATTCGTAAATACCGCGACCTCGAAAAGCACGCCGTCAACACGATTCTGATCAAGCGCATGAGAAGATACTTCCATGCAAACCACATCTGCTTTCTCACTCAAATTCTTCGATAGTTCCTGATGAACACTCAGCACATCGGGTGTCGTCAACGAATTATCCCTTAACGCCCCGAGCACTCCATTACCAATTGTTCCAATTACGCTCGCACAGCTACCTAATTCATTCAACGCTTGCGCAAGAATGTGGCAGCATGTCGTTTTCCCATTTGTACCGGTGACCCCAACAACACGAATATGCTTTGATGGATAGTTATAAAACCGATTCGCTATCAAACCTGCATATTTAGATAGTTCATCAATCGCCACAACGGTCCTAGAATCGTTCTCAGTTTTTACCGGTGTTTCAGCAAGAACCGCGACTGCTCCGCGTTCATAGGCCTGATTTATAAAATCGCGCCCATCTACAGCCTGTCCCGAAATGGCCAGAAACAGATCTCCGTCCCTAACTTTACGACTGTCCAGAGTCATTCCAAAAACTGGCAGATCGTCAAACCTGTGAGTAACGATCCCTTTCGTCAATTGACCCAATGTAACAGGCGCAGATCCAATATTCATACATCACCTTCCGGACGTACAAGCCGCGCAACGTGCTGAGCATCGGGTGATATTTTATCCGGATGAACATTATACAGGCGTAGCGTCTCAGCCATCACTTCTGCAAATACCGGAGCGGCAACAAGGCCACCAAAGTAACCTCCCTTCCTTGGTTCATCTACAACCACAGCCATAACAAATCGCGGATTTGATGCGGGAGCAAATCCCGCAAAAGACGAAAAATACTTATTCGCAGCATATCGCCCATCTACGACTTTTTTACTGGTCCCGGTTTTGCCCGCAGCACGGTAATGAGGAACGCTTGCACGCTTTGCTGTACCCGCACTGCTTACAACCAATTCAAGCATTTGCGTTATTTTCTTAACCACACTTTCGGCCAAAACCCGTTCCGATTTCGCCGGTTGTCGACGCTTACGAATGGTTAAAGGAACTAATTTTCCACCATTCGCCAAAACCGAGTAAGCCTGAGCGAGCTGAATAGGTGTCGATGATAGGCCATAGCCATACGACAGCGTCGCATGCTCAATAGGTCGCCATTTCTCCCTGCGCGGCAAATACCCAGCGCGCTCCCCCGGCAGCTCAACACCACTTGGAGCGCCAAACCCAACGTTGTGTAATACTCCCACAAGCTGTTGCGGAGACAATTGCAGTGCAATTTTCGCAACGCCAACATTGCTGGATTTTATGATCACACGAGAAACTGATAAATCGCCATAATCATGTACATCATGAATGACATGCCTACCAATTTTCATCTCGCCGGGACTTGTGGAAATTATTTGGTCTACATTAAACTCACCGCTATCGAGTGCCATTGCCACTGTAAACGGCTTCACTGTTGAACCAGGCTCAAACAAATCAGTAACAGCCCGATTGCGATAGGTTGACGATTCTCCGCTACGTCGTCTATTAGGGTTGTAATCTGGAAAATTCACCATAGACAATATTTCGCCAGTGTGGCTGTCAAGTACAACAGCTGAAGCACCAACGGCATTAAACTCCCGAACAACTTTTGCGAGTGCTCTTCGTGTGGCGTATTGAATTCGACTATCGATGCTAATATCGAGATCTTCACCATGCTCAACTTCTTTGAGCCGATCCACACTATCAATAACTCGCCCTTTTCGGTCACGCACAACTCGAATCCGACCGGACGTGCCGCTCAATAGGGCGTCAAAATTACGCTCCAACCCTTCTTGGCCAACATCATCAATATTGGTAAATCCAACAATATGTGCACTATTCGGGCCCGTTGGATAATATCTTTTGTATTCTCGCTGACTAAAAAGGCCTTGAATATTCAATTCCAAAATTTTACTTGCATCGGCAGGTGCCATATGACGCTTCAGAAAGCGAAAACTCGTGCTGCCTGCTTTAACACACTCTTGAGCCAAACTAGCTTCGCTTCTCCCAAGCGCACTCGCGACTTGAGCCATAGCAGATTTGCTTTCGCAAAGCAGTTGAGGATCCATCCATAATGAATCCACTGGTGTACTTACCGCGAGAAGTTCTCCGTTCCTATCACGAATACGACCACGAGTAGACTTAATAGTTAGGGTACGCACTACACGAGCTTCCCCTTGCTGCTTAAGGAATTCGCCTTGCTCCCATTGGAGCATGCCAGCCTGCAACCCCAGAACCACAAAACTGCCAAACAGAAGGATTAAAAGGGACCAATGCCGTAACGGGCTAAAGTGTGATTTTGTCGCGGTACGTTTTTTCATTGCGACGCACCTACTAAAAGCGTAGCGGTTACAGACTCCTCCGGTCGACTCATTTCCAGTGAAGACTGGGCTTCACGTTCCACTAGGTGACTTAAAGACCATGTCGCCCGTTCAATTAACAATCGACCGTATTCCACCTCAAGCATATCGCGATGCTGCTCAAGATCATGCAGTTCAGCATAGGTAAATCGACTTTCAGCCCGAACGAAAACCAATGCTACACAACTCCCAAGAACTAGAAAAAATAAAACAATATTTTGCAGCTTCAGCATATTTTCTCTGCCACACGCAGCACCGCGCTTCGAGCACGCGGGTTGGACGATAACTCATCACCTTTTGCCCGCACCGCCTTTCCAATGGGCTTTAATCTTGGACGCAATTGATTCGCCATCACTGGCAATTCTGGGGGAAAGTTATCCCCTCGGGCTTGATCACGAATGAAACGTTTTACAATCCGGTCCTCTAGAGAATGAAAACTAATAACAACCAGCCTTCCACCTTCTCGTAAACAGTCGAGCGCTTGGGGTAAGACAACTTCCACTTCCCTAAGTTCTTCGTTTATGGCGATTCGAATGGCTTGAAATGATCGTGTTGCAGGATGCTTGTTGCGCTCTTTAACAGGAACATTAGCCACTACTATTCGGGCCAGATCCGCCGTTGTTTTTAACTCGTCATCAACAAAAGCCAGTTTTATTGCAGCTGCGATTCTTCGTGAAAATCGCTCCTCACCATACTTACGCAAAGTTCGGGAAAGCTCATCTTCAGACACATAAGTCAGCCACTGAAGCGCAGTATCTCCCCTGCTTGTATCCATACGCATATCCAGCGGGCCATCTTTCATGAAACTAAAACCTCGCTCCGCCTGATCGAGTTGAGGTGAAGAAACCCCAAGATCAATAAGTATTGCGTCCACGGGCTTGCTATCAAAATGCAACTTCCAAAACTCGTTTAAGCGAGAAAAACTGCCGTGCTGAACAAAAAGTCTTTGCTCTTCTGAGAACTCATGCGCCGCAAACCCAACCGCTTCTAGATCCCTATCTATACCGAGCACACGACCATTTGCATTCAAACTTCGTAAGCACAGACTGGTATGTCCACCTCGCCCAAAGGTTGCGTCAATAAGAGAACCGTTCGCAGGTAAGTTCAACGCACTTAAGACCTCACGAGACAGGACCGGATTATGGCCAGTGTCGCTCATTTAGAGTGACAAGTTCATTAGATGCTCGGAAATTGACTCCTGATCTTCAGGCAACTCAGTCCATTGCTTACACTTGGTATTCCACAGTGTTTCGTCCCAAATTTCGAACTTATTACCCTGACCAATGAGCATTAAGTGTTTATCCAGTCCGGCAAAATCTATAAGTGGTTGCGCGATCCTCAGACGCCCATTGGCATCCATTTCGCAATCGCTAGCGTATCCAATGAGTAGTCGCTTCAACGATTGGGCTTGTGAACTAAAACTAGGCAATTCAACCACTTTCTTTTCCACTGCCTCCCATTCGGGTAGCGTAAATAACCAAAGGCAGCGTTCGTTTGTGTTGTTTACTGTGATGATCAGGTTGCCTTCGCACTGACGTACGACAGCCTCCCGGTACCTGGCAGGTATCGCGATACGACCTTTGGAGTCCAGATTTAGACTAGTTGCGCCACGAAACATCAAAATATAACCCTAAAAAACCAAAATTCACCACAATTCACCACAATGCAGCACTATATGCAGCGCACAAACTCAGGTCAAGTTAAATAGAGATCTTTTGTGTTGATTTATCGGATAAAGAAGTGGTGTTTTGATGTCGTTTTTTAGCTAAAACCGACGAAGTTCGAGAGTTGACCGATAAGCCGGGTTCTGTACGGCACATCTTACAATGCACCTGACAATCATTCATCTAGGCCTGACGTCGCCATCAGGCTCAAGCAACCTACCCGGATCCAATGCGGGTCACACCAGACGGATCCCTATTTGGTCTTGCTCCAGGTGGGGTTTACCCTGCCATTTGTGTTACCACAAACGCGGTGCGCTCTTACCGCACCATTTCACCCTTACCTAAATGCCGAGGCATTCAGGCGGTATATTTTCTGCGGCACTTTCCGTCGGTTTACACCGCCCAGGCGTTAACTGGCACCTTACCCTATGGAGCCCGGACTTTCCTCCCCATCAAAATACTGACGCGGCGACTGTCTGGTCAACTCTCGAAACCCGACACTATATGCCCAAGACGATATAAGCAAGACCAATTAGAGTTCTTTGCCAGACATAGGACAAAAGAAAACCAGTGCTAGTAAGGATGATCCTGGTGTTTTGACGACCGTTTTGCGGGTATGCTGCGAAACGACGGCTCATCGCGTTTGTTTTTTCGCTGCATCGGGTCATGTCCGAAGCAACGCATGACAAAACCAAAGGGCATAAACATTACATAAAATACCAGTCCTAAAATTATTCGAGTATTCACAAAGTTAAGCAGATTGCCAAACTTTATCCAGTATTTATAAAAACCAGACAGAGTTGCTGGAGCAATCAATGTCCATACGGCGACAACTCCCCCCACACCCCAGGGAATTACTGATACGGGACGCGAGAAGAGATAGGGCAATAAAAGTCCAAAAATCACACAAACGAATGCGGTAAAAAGAAAACCGAATTTTTTTAACTCAGCAACAGACGGGCCATCCGAAGTCTTGGTTTTATGCACTACTTTCATAAGTTTGAGTCTAATCTAGTTCGAATTCGGTTTTCCACGAATCGTCCTGCTCAACTTCCGGCTGATCTGTCTTTGCCAGCAAGCAATTCTCAAGAACAAGGTAGTCCATGTCGGTCCGCATAAAACACCGATACGCATCCTCTGGTGTATGCACTATTGGTTCACCGCGAACATTAAAGGAAGTGTTAATCAGGATCGGACACCCAGTTTTTTGCTCAAAAGCATCGATCAATTTATAGAACCTTGGGTTTGTTTCACTATGGATCGTCTGGATTCTGGCTGAATAATCCACATGAGTCACAGCTGGTATTTTCGAACGAATTTGGTGGAGTTTTTCGATCCCAAATACAGTGCTCGCACCTTCATCATCACTTAAACGTTTATCTTCTTTTACAGGTGCAACTATCAGCATATATGGACTGGATCGATCGTGATCGAACCAATCGGATACTTTCTCCGCCTTAATCGCAGGTGCAAACGGTCGAAACGATTCTCGATATTTAATTTTCAAATTCATAACCGATTGCATATCCGTATTACGCGGGTCACCGATGATAGATCGACCGCCCAACGCTCTTGGGCCAAATTCCATCTTTCCATTAAACCAACCCACTACGTTCGGGCCGTCTAAAATCTCTGCGACCCTTGGCATTAGCTCTTTATCATCATATTCCAGATACGGTGCATTTATGTCATCCAGAAAAGATCTGATACTTTTATTGCTAAATGCCGGGCCCAAATACGAGCCACGCATTTGATCCCTCTTGATATTGCATCTGGGCTTATCGAGATAACTGTGCCACACACTAAGCGCCGCCCCAAGGGCGCCACCGGCGTCACCCGCAGCAGGCTGAATCCAAATATCTTTAAATGGTCCTTCGCGTAATAGACGTCCATTTGCAACACAGTTTAGTGCAACACCACCTGCAAGACATAAGTAATCCTGACCTGTCTCTTTATGCACAGTCTGAGCAAGTCGTAATACAACCTGTTCAGTTACCTCTTGTATCGACCGCGCTATATCCATCTCCTTCTGGGTAATTTCAGACTCTGGGCTGCGCGGAGGACCACCAAAAATTTTATCAAAATTTCGATTGGTCATGGTCAATCCAGCCGCATAATTAAAGCAACTCATATTCAGACGAAAGGTTCCGTCATCCTTAAGATACATCAACTCATCCATGATCTTTTGCGCGTATACGGGCTCGCCATAGGGCGCAAGCCCCATTAACTTATACTCTCCAGAATTAACCTTGAAGCCCGTATAGTAGGTAAACGCAGAGTATAGTAGTCCCAAACTATGAGGGAAATTTATCTCCCACTCAAGTTTCAACTGATTACCATCACCAATCCAAACCGACGTCGTAGCCCATTCACCCACACCATCCAGACACATTACTGCCGCCTGCTGATATGGACTCGGATAGAAAGCCGATGCAGCGTGACTTTCATGATGCGCGTTAAATAGTAATTTTGGTAATTCAGAAACCTCTATATCACCAAGTTCGGCCAGTGCACGCTTTAAGGTTGTTTTTAAAAACAACTTCTCCTTGAGCCAAACAGGCATTGCGGACAAAAACGAACGAAATCCTCTCGGAGCATAGGATAAGTAAGTCTCTATAAGCCGTTCGAATTTAATAAGCGGTTTATCGTAAAAGACCACATAGGTCACATCCCGTAACTCAATACCGGCTTCCTTTAAACAACAGCTAATAGCATTCATCGGAAATCCTGCATCATGCTTCTTACGCGTAAATCGCTCTTCTTGGGTGGCAGCAACGATTTCACCATCTTTAACAAGTGCAGCGGCACTATCGTGATAGTAAGCAGATATTCCAAGGATATAAGTAGTAGACATAGCAAAAGCGACGAAATTGACTCGCGTAGTATAAACGTTCTATTTACCTCTAGTATCTATTTATCGAGTTAGCGATACTAGGCAAAAAAATACACATTGATTATCAAAATATAAATGAAAGAGCATCAACCGTAAATTTGCTATTCTGCCTGCTTAGCCTGCAAGCAATAAATCGAAATATTTCACCCGTTAGTTATTATCAGGAGTCGCATACTTTGAAAACCCATGCACAAGCTGTTGTTATCGGAGGTGGCCTTATTGGCTGTTCCATACTCTACCATTTGGCCAAAATGGGCTGGACAGAATCCGTTTTGCTCGAACGAGATGAACTCACTTCTGGTTCCACCTGGCATGCCGCAGCCGGGATTCATGGATTACACGATTCAAACAATATTAGTCGAATCCAACACTACACCATGAATCTGTATAAGGAACTGGAAAAGGAAACCGGTCAGGGTTGCGGCATATTTCAACCTGGCTCACTTTATCTAGCTCAGACGGAAGAGCGAGAGCACCAACTACGCTTGCAGGAAGCAAAAGCACGTTACTACGGCATGAACTTTCACGAAATTGATTTGGCCGAAGCACAAAAACTTCACCCATTGGTCGACTACAGCGGGATTCGCTGCATCATGTACGAACCGGATGGGGGAAACGTAGATCCGTCCGGAGTAACCATGGCATATGCAACGGGCGCGCGTAATCTAGGTGCTGAAATACATCGATTTACTCCAGTTATAAACACAACTCAACAATCCGATGGATCGTGGCTTGTCGACACTGACAAAGGCACAATTCATACACAGTGGGTTATCAATGCGGCTGGTTTGTGGGGTCGTGAAGTTGCAAAACTTGCCGGCATCGAACTGCCTTTGATTCCGACAGAACACCAATACTTTGTCACCGAGAAAATTGATGAAGTAGATGCCCACCATTGCAGATTGCCGTCAATCGCAGATCGAGACGGTGAGTATTATCTGCGACAAGAGGGCAACGGGCTTTTGGTCGGTGCCTATGAAAAGGACATGCGCTTTTGGGCTGACGAAACTACCCCACTTGATTTTGGGCACGAACTATTTCCCGACGACCTCGGTAGAATAGAAGAGAATATAATGCGTGCCATCGAACGCGTACCTGCACTTGGGTCGGCTGGGATAAAACGGGTTATCAATGGTCCAATGATCTGGTCACCCGATTCAAGTGCATTATTCGGCCCCGTACCTGAACTAAAAAATTATTTTTGCTGTAATGGAATTATCCCAGGATTTTCTCAGTCGGGCGGACTCGGCTTACTGTCTGCTGAATGGATTATCGAGGGAGAACCGAAACTAGACATGTTTGCATGGGACCTTGCTCGTTTTGACGAGTGGGCTGACAAAAAGTTTACTAAAGCACGGGTTGAAGACCAGTATACCCATCGATTTAAGATTCATTTCCCTAATGAAGAGCGAGACGCCGGACGTCCGGCTCGGGTCCGACCAGCGTATAATTCTCAAAAAAACATGGGGGCTGTTTTTGGATTAAATTGCGGATGGGAACACCCTCTTTGGTTTTCTCAGGAAGCCGAAGTCATTTCTGAAACAAACGGATTTACACGACAAAACTGGTTTGAACCCGTGGGGCAGGAAGTCAAAATGCTACGAAATCAGGTCGGTATAATTGATATATCTAATTTTGCCAATTATCGAATTAACGGCAGCGGCGCAGAACAATGGTTAAATTCTCTTTTAGCCAATAATGCACCAAGCATTATTGGTCGATCGTGCCTAAGTCCGTTAATCGGGGTTCGAGGAGGCATCGCGGGCGACTTCACTGTGACGAAACTCGGCGAGAATGAATTCATGATGATAGGCTCAGGTATGGCTGAACGTTACCATCAACGCTTTTTCAATATGGTACCGCTACCGGCTAAAACCACATTTGAAGTCGCAACAACAAAAATTTGTGGGTTTAACGTAGCCGGCCCTAAATCCCGTGATTTACTCCAAGAATTAACCGATACCAGTCTTTCAACACCTGAGTTTCCCTTCCTACGATCGAAAAAAATTAGCCTAGCCGGAATATCACTTATTGCAGTTCGTGTGAGTTTTACCGGAGATTTAGGGTGGGAGCTGCATTGCGACACTGAAGATCAAGCAAAACTTTATGCTACTCTGATTGAAACTGCGAAAAAATACGGAGGCGGCCCCGTCGGCGGACGCGCACTCGGCTCTCTGCGAATTGAAAAAGGCTATGGAAGTTGGGGACGAGAGTATTCACCAGAGTATTGGCCCCAGGAAGTCGGGTTCGAACGGTTAATAAAACTGAACAAAGAGTTTCTTAATAAACAAGCCTATCTTAAGATTGCCAATAATCCACCGCGAGAACGACTGGTACTTTTCGCAGTGGATACGGATCAAGCCGATGCCTCCGGTGGCGAGCCTATTTTCTTAACCGACGGCACGCCGGCAGGACGGGTCACATCCGGTGCATATGGGTATTCGGTGGGTCAATCATTGGCTATGGGATATGTACAACATAACCTGGTTAATGCCGGCGATAATGTAGAAATATTTATTCTAGGAAAACCTCATACTGCGCGAGTTTTAGCCGAACCACCGTATGACTCTGCCGGTAAACGACTAAGAGAATAGGTAAGGCTTGATTTACTAAATTGTTCGGGTTTCGGGTACATGTAGCCTTTATTGCCACAGAATTATCTCTGCTTTGAACGAGAAAAACTAGTTTTAAATGTATTTACGCGCGGTATATGTGTTCCAAAAAAAACAGTATGTTTCATGTTAGGACCCGCGCGCGCACCATCGAAATATCTTGTTGATGCACATTGATCGTTAGTTATCGCAAGGCTGTACGTCGCCAGATAAATATGG
>CAJQKF010000039.1 GCA_905478855.1 uncultured Gammaproteobacteria bacterium | reverse complement strand
GTAATTCAAATTTACATCTTTTAGCGGTGTCGGGTATGTGGAGTTACA
Source organism: uncultured Gammaproteobacteria bacterium (assembly GCA_905478855.1). GTDB lineage: Bacteria > Pseudomonadota > Gammaproteobacteria > Arenicellales > CAJQKF01 > CAJQKF01. Next base: position 69,614 of record CAJQKF010000039.1, on the reverse strand, counting down.
ATGAAGAAGAACATACTGATCACTTATGTCACTCAAAAAACTTATGGTCGATTTAATTTCGAATTCGCTACACATGCCGGTGGAGGCAAAAAACGGTTTCCCAGTCTGCGCAACTGCCTTTAGAAGCTCGTAATTCGTGAAGTCAGCCGACGCTATTTTATATGCCGGCATACCATATGCTTCTAATTCTCTTAAGGATTCTAAATCCCAGGGAGTGCAAAGCGGTGTGATACCTTTACTTTTGCAATAATCAAAAATATCGAATAGTTCTACATTACTCAGTTGATATCGAGAAAGTAAATCCATCGTATATTGAGCCGCCAGATCAGCGCTAGCATCATCGCTATCCCCTGCATTTTTATAGAGTCTCTCCATATGCCGCATTTGAAATTTCGCACAATCGGCTCCGGCAGCGATAGCATGACCAACTAGCTTTTTTGCTAATTCGATATCGCCTTGATGGTTATTTCCAATTTCGGCGATAACGTATGCTGGATCACCTTCCCTAATAGAACGCTCTTCAATTTGAATACCATGCTGGTTCTTAAATGCAATTTTAAATAGTCGAAAACTACTATCAACTATTGGTATAGCCGTCACCCCGTTTTGGAATAAAGAATCTATATCACTCGGAAATGTCGTGTTGGAATAGGAATACTTGGTATTCATAATCGAACAAACTTCAGAATCCAGATCAATAGATTGATTCCGAGTTAACCAACGCCGAATATCCCCATCAGACAATGTTCCGGCAAGTTTTCCATGCTCTGAAACAACGAAAACTACCCGTTCTTTGTTATCTTCAATTTTCCCAAGCGCTGTTGAAATACTATCTTCAATAAAAACGATAAAAGGTTTTATACAGTTCGTTATATACATTTCTATAAATACTTCCTTAACAACGCTTCACAGATCGTAAAATCTGCTAATGAATCAATTTCATACGATTCAATTTCATCTAGCTCAAAAGAACATATCTTTCCACACAGCCTGTTTCGCGATTCCTTTAGTTTCTCAATTTTCGTTAAGTAGAAAGACCCAGTCTCCATAAACAATCGATCCGACTCTTTAATATCTTGGCGACGCGGTCTGTTACGAAAATCATAGGTTGCTTCTACGATAGGCTGGCATTTCCAAAAGAACCGATGATTTGGCACAGTCGTTACCATACTATCTGATTCAGTCGATTTGAAATATTCAATAGCATTATCAAGTGACGTCGGAAGTCTAACTGGAGACGTTGCCTGCAACAGAGCCAATATTGTAAATTCCTTACCCTGATCTTCCAGCCATTCAACAAAATGAAGCATTACAGACTCTGTACTAGCAAAATCATCTGAAATTTCATCGGGTCTGATGAAAGGCACTTGCGCACCATATTTTATTGCTATTTCGGCAATTTCTTGGGAGTCAGTTGAAACATAAACACCATCGACTTCGCTTGCCGACAAAGCCTGTTCAATACTCCAAGCGATCAAAGGCTTATCTGCAATTTCCTTGATATTTTTCTTCGGAATCCCTTTGGAATTTCCACGAGCAGGTATTAATGCAACACAGGTCATTTAATATTTTTCAGAAGTTAGACTGAGAGAAAGGACTGTTTTTTAAAGTCGGTCAATTATATCAGTAAAAATTCGACATCACAGTTATCGAGCAATATCCGCCTGGTTGAGAAAGCCCGTAAGTCATTCAAACTCGGTCAAAATTTCACTAAAAGTTGAATAATATCACTATCAAGGAAAGATACTAATTCAACAAGATAATTCCAAGTATTGTTAAAAAAGGACATATCCCGCGAGTTTAGAGCAGTTATAATCCGAAAGTTAAGACAGTAACAAACACCGCCATCTCAGTTTCGTTCTTATCGTCCGAGCACGCTCAACGATTCAGACAATTTCATATCAGTCACCAAAAACGCCCTATGCTACCAATTTCCCAAACCATCGCAAATGAACTTAATGTTAACCCTGCCCAAGTAGATGCTTCGATACAAATGCTCGACGAAGGTTCCACAGTTCCATTTATTTCCCGGTATCGAAAGGAAGCAACAGGTGGGTTGGACGATATTCAATTAAGACAACTAAGCGATAGGTTGAGCTATCTACGTGATCTGGGTGACCGAAAGCAAACCGTTTTAGCCAGTATTGAAGAACAAGGGAAACTAAACCCCAATCTTCGAAAATCAATTGAGCAGGCTGATACAAAGACTCGGCTTGAAGATCTGTATCTACCCTATAAGAAAAAACGTCGAACTAAAGGACAGATTGCTATAGAAGCCGGTCTCCAACCTCTGGCAGATGCGATTTTAAGTGATATAACTGTCGATCCCGATTCCCTGGCAACACAATATATCAATGAGGATCATAAAATATCCGATAGCAAGTCTGCTCTGGAAGGTGCCAAATTTATTCTTATGGAGCGATTCGCCGAGCACGCCGATTTACTGGCTCGATTACGCTTAATTATTTCTGAAAAAGGCATGGTAATCAGTACGGTTGGAAAGGATAAGGAAGAATCAGGGGAAAAATTTCGGGATTATTTCGATTATCGCGAACCCATTACCAAGGTACCGCCACATCGCGCATTAGCACTATTTCGCGGTCGAAAAGAAGGTGTGCTAATGCTTAAGCTGGATATACCAGATTTACAAACAACCGACTCCCATCCCTGTGAAGTGGAGATTGCGAGAACTTTTAATACACCTTACTACCCCGGTAGTGATTTCTCCGCTAAACCTGCGGCCGCTAAATGGCTCACGGAAGTTGTTCGTTGGACATGGCGAATAAAACTTTTACTACAAATAGAAACCGACCTACTCGGCAACCTGCGGGAGACTGCAGAAGCAGAGGCAATCAAAGTATTTGCAGATAATCTCAAAGATGTGCTGTTGGCATCACCTGCTGGACAACGCGCAACCATCGGGTTAGACCCAGGATACAGAACCGGCGTAAAAGTTGCAGTAATCGATAACACCGGACAGTACGTTGATAACACAGCGATTTACCCACATGCACCGCAGAAAAAGTGGGACGAATCCATTGCGATTGTGGCACGCCTTGCCAAAAAATATAATGCCGAACTAATCGCAATCGGTAACGGTACCGCATCGAGAGAAACCGAGAAACTCGCCGCTGAACTGATTAAGAAACACCCTGAATTAAAAATCACAAAAGTTGTAGTTAATGAGGCAGGGGCGTCTATTTATTCCGCATCTGAGTTCGCTTCAGCAGAGTTTCCAGAGTTGGATGTAACGGTGCGTGGTGCAATTTCTATAGCACGACGCTTACAGGACCCGTTAGCCGAGCTTGTAAAAATAGACCCACAATCGATTGGTGTCGGTCAGTACCAACACGACGTGAGCCAATTTAAACTTTCAAAATCCCTTGATGCTGTTGTTGAAGATTGTGTAAATGCAGTTGGCGTCGAAGTGAACACCGCATCTATTGCCCTACTTAACAGAGTATCTGGATTAAACGAAACTCAAGCTACCAATATTGTTGAATGGCGCAATGCTAATGGCCGCATCACCAATCGTGAGCAGCTTAAAAAAGTCCCTCGTTTAGGCGCAAAGGCATTTGAGCAAGCTGCCGGCTTCCTTCGAATTCAGAATGGCGATGTTGCACTGGATGCATCAGCTGTTCATCCTGAATCGTATTCACTTGTCGAAAAAATTGCATCGACGAATAAGTGTGACATTGTAAACCTGGTTGGCAATACAGAACTACTTTGCTGCGTAGATGCCAATGAATTCGTAAGTGGCGAATTCGGTCTACCAACCGTTCAAGATATTATCGCCGAATTAGACAAACCGGGACGTGATCCTCGGCCAGAGTTTAAGGCCGTAGTGTTCAAAGATGGAATCGAAAAAATGTCGGATCTATCCCCTGATATGATCCTCGAAGGAAATGTTACCAATGTAACCAACTTTGGTGCTTTTATCGATATCGGTGTGCATCAAGACGGTTTAGTACATATTTCCGCATTGGCAAATAAATTCGTAAAAGACCCCCGAGAAGTCGTTAAAACAGGGGATATTGTGAAAGTTAAGGTGATGGAGGTCGACGTCAAACGAAAGCGTATTGCATTAAGCATGCGACTTGATGATTCAGCGTCAACCCCAAGTGCGGAAGAAAAACAAAAACCCCGATCGGATAGACAAAGTCCTAATAAGAATTTTAATAAGCAATCTAAACCTACTAAAGATAACAAATCCGCACACTCGAATAAAAAACAGGAGCCTGCAGTTAATAATGCGTTTGCAATGGCCTTTGCGTCTGCCAAAACGAAACAGTAGTCAATTCGATGATCGACCTGTAAGGCGTGGTTAACGGCAGCTTCGATACCTTTTCGGATTACTCCGAAACGCCAGCAATCGGGAAAATTCGACGCCAGTTCCTGACCTGGTATTGCTCATAGCTCTCTCCATTTCCTTCTGAATCTGAATCACCAATTAAAGGTTTAACCGGTACATCCCAGCGTGGATTAGCAAAAAAAGGAATGGAATAGCGATCGACGCCGGATCGGTTTATGACCCGATGGGGAGTCGATGAGAACTCACCATCGGACCATATTTGCATTAGATCGCCAAGATTAATAACAAATGTTCCGGGTATGGGCGGCGCTTCTACCCATTCGCCACTCTTACTTTCTATTTCGAGGCCACCGTTGTCGTCCTGCCAGAGTATCGTGAAACCAATTTCATCGCTGTGCGGTACGACACCAATATTACTGACCGTTTGTGGATTATCCTGCGGCGGGTAGTGGTTGATCTTTAACAGCGAAGACTGGCGTTGAAAAAGATCTTGAAAGAACTCGGCCGGTTGACGGAGAGCAAGGGCAAAGGCACGTTGCAACACCAGTGACAAATCGGTGGTGGCAGTGTAATAGGATTCCATGGCCTGTTTCAGGGCTTCGCCGTTTTCAGGCCAAAGATTTGGGCCATCGAGTCTATTGTTCGGGTCGATCGGGCGATCTTCACCAATCCAGAAGCCTTCCTGGTTACTAACGGCTTCGATAGCTTCACCTTTATACGAGCTATACCGCAATGGCAGGTAACCGCGTATGCGATCACTCAAAATTATTTGTTTCTTTTCCTCCATCGAGCGAGTAAAAAACTCCCGGGCTGCTGCGAGAATATCTTCGATCAATGATAGTGGGATACCATGATTTTTAATGTAGATGAAACCGACGTCGCGACATGCCTGGCCGATGGCCGCCACAGTGGCTGGGTCCTCTTCCCCGGCCACCAGGGATGCCAAGTCGATGACGGGGATTTCAGTGAAATCGAGGCGACGGGATTTAGGGATGCTCATGGTCGTTGTGTTTTGTACATAAGAAGATTTGGAACCTAATTTTTTAGGTTAGGATGTCAATAAATATCGTGAACGGACCCCATTCTATCATTCGTTAGAATGAACCACACCGGCATACAGGACAGGACCAGAATTTTGCTATCTAACTCGCCTGAGTAATCGCTTCGTCTCAACTGATGTTCCATCATTGAACGATCCAAGCCATCGATTCGGTGGCATATCAGCATTACCGTAATTGCATTTGTAATAGCGATGATGCAACTGATGGAAAAAACTCGAAATCGTCGTTCGACGATGACCCGTAGTCAGTTCCTAGTACCCGGCGTGCGAAGTAACGACTGCTAGGATCACCCAATAAGTCAGGAACAACATATGCATGGGATATGAACGCACCATCAACATTACAAACAGTAAGATTAAACACATCGAGTGTTCAACAGTATGCATTGAAAAGCTGGGCTAGGGATCGATAGTGATGTTGCGGTGATGCACAGAGTGAAAGCGGTCGTTTCGCTTCAATCCCTCAAAATATTTTCCTCATTCTCAACCCTAGAGGATCAAATATGGGTGCAAACTGCATAAACGCCTTAAAGCGCCTACCGGTTATATCTATTTCGCATCTCAATTCATCTGGCTTATCAATGTGCACATGAGCCAGAGCGATAGGTCGGCCAACACGATAACCAAAAGACGCTGAGGTAGTCTGTCCGACAATGTTTCCATCGTAATAAATGGGTTCATGACCAAGCGGAACGGCATTTTCATCATCAATAATCACAGTCACTAAAGAGCGCTTTGAACTATCTCTCCGATCGTGGAGCGCCGCCGATCCGATAAATTCCTTTTGTTTTGAAACCATACCATCAAGGCCACACTCAACAGGAGTAATATCGCTATCAAGTTCGTGCCCCATTGCGGCGAAACCTTTTTCAATACGCATCGACGTTTGTGCATATAAACCAGCAGGAACAGCACCCTCTGCAACAAGAGCCTTATATACGGATATAACATCTGTAGCGTTCACTGTAATTTCCCAACCCGCCTCACCCACATAAGACATACGTACAGCACGTACATGCTTACCAACAATACGAGCTTCGCCAATCTTAAAGTAACCTACTTCGTTTAGTTCAGATGCACCAACCGCCGAAATAATTCTAGAGGCTTCAGGCCCCATCAAACCCAGCACCGAGTATTCCTCAGTACTATCACGCAATGTGACATCAAAACCCTCTGCATGAAGATGAAACCATGCGAGATCTCGTTTAATGGCATTAGTTCCGGTAAAAACCCGATAATGACACTCCGATATACGATGGGCAGTTACATCGCTCTCATAGGTTCCTCTTTCATTAAGCACAGCCGTGTAAATTGCGGTATTTGGTAGGCGTGCCATATTTGCCGCACAGACATGCTGCATAAACGACTCGGCCTGTGGACCTTCTACTTCAATTTTACCGAATGACGATGCATCAAAAATAGCCGCCTTTTGTTGAGCAGCCATTACTTCTTGTTTTACATTCTCAAACCAATCTAGCTTACCGAACGATAAAGCCGGCTCCAACTGTTTATTGAAATACAGCGGTCGCTCCCATCCGTAAAATTGCCCAAAATGAGCGCCCGCTTCACAATACTCAGCGTGTAACGGCAAAGTCCTTAAACCACGCGCCGTATTTAATTGTCGCCCAGGGTAAGAAATTTCGTAATGTGTTCCAAGAATTTCCGGAGCACGTGCCATTAGATGATCCAGATTGTTGTATACCGGAGCAAACCGTTTAGCATCTGCCTCACTTAAATCGTAGGCAGTACGACCATGAACAATACAATGAGCGAGATTCATACCCGCACCGCCACCAGATGCCATACCTACCGAATTCATTCCACAACCAAGAAACAATCCTTTGGTTTCTGCGGTTTCTCCCAGCATAAACGTTCCATCAGGGGTAAAACTTTCGGGCCCGTTCAATAGCATTTTTACTTCGGCCGTTTCCAAAGCAGGCAGTCGGTGAAGCGCATTTACCATCATCGGTTCGAAGTGATCCCAATCTTCAGGTAGCAAACTGAACTCAAATTTCTCATCCAAAATACCGGGCGCGATGGGCTTACCGAGGGGCTCAAAGCAACCGACTAGTAAGCCGCCACTGTCATCACGTATATAAAGATGACTATCATGATCGGAAAGCGTAGGCATATTTCCTGCTATACCATCTATGGGCTTGGTTAATAAATAAAAATGCTCACACGCAAGTGCCGGAACCTCAGCTCCGGCCATCGCACCCAGTTCACGAGACCACAGACCAGAACAAAGTGCGATTGCATCACACATTACTGTACCTTGGGTCGTCTCTACACCTTTTACACGACCATTGTCAGTTAGAATTCCGGTCACGCCAGTATTCTCAAAAATACGAGTACCCAGCAGTTTTGCCGACTTAATCAATGCCGCGCACACGTCCGATGGACTAACTCGTCCGTCATCTGGAGACCATACCGCACCAATCACATCGTCTGCATTCATTAATGGCCAACGCTCCTTTGCTTCACCTGCGGCGATCGAGCGAGCCTCTACGCCATAGGCATGAGCGAGCGCCTCTTGCCGTTTGATATGATCCATTCGATCTGGGGAGGTTGCGATGGACAATGAACCTTTTTGAATCCACCCAACGGCTTGCCCTGTTTCCCGTTCGAGCTTCGAGTATAAATCCACCGAATACTGGATCATTCTGGTCAGATTACGCGAACTTCTTAATGCCCGCACCTGAGCTGCGGAATGCCAAGTAGTCCCACTAGTAAGTTTATTTCTTTCCAAAAGAACAGCATCACTAACACCCATTTTTGCCAAGTGATACAGGGTAGAGCAACCCATAATACCACCACCGATAACAACGACCGAGGCGTGTGAAGGTAAAGACATACAATGAAAACCTTATAGTATTTGGCTTAGGAACTCTTGAGTGCGAGGGTCTGAAGCTTCGGTAAAGAAAGTGGCTGGCGGTCCATGCTCAACAATCACACCACGATCGGTAAAGTAAATATGATCTGCGACTTCTCGCGCAAAACCCATTTCGTGAGTCACCAAAATACAGGTCATGCCATCCTGAGCGAGGTCCTTTATTGCAAGCAGTACTTCATTGACGGTCTCCGGATCAAGGGCTGCGGTCACCTCATCAAAAAGAATAACATCAGGATTCATTGCCAACGAACGCGCAATTGCAACACGTTGTTGTTGTCCACCGGATAATTCTCCTGGATAGGCATCTTCCTTGCCTATTAAATTTACCCGCTTCATCAATTTCCGTGCTCTCTGCTCCACCTCATCAACCGGCTCATTTAGCACTTTAACAGGAGCCATCATTATATTTTCAAGAGCGGTCTTGTGCGGGAATAAATTATATTGCTGAAAGACCATACCGACCTTTTTTCGCAGTGCTAACTTATCCAATTTAGGGTCGTTCACTTCTTGACCTTCAACTTTGATTGAGCCACTGTTGATAGGGTTGAGTGCATTAATACAGCGAATCAATGTGGATTTACCCGAGCCCGACGGACCAATAATACAAATTACCTCACCTTGCCTCACATCTAGAGTAATACCTTTTAGAACTTCCAAATCACCAAATGATTTGTGCACATCGCGAATCGATATGAGGGGTTGATCCGGGGTCCAGTTATGAGTTGTCATTATGATTTCCTGGGTTTACCCTTTTACGTTAAAGCGCTTTTCCAGCTTCATGGTTAAACGCGCGATTGGATAGCAGTAAATAAAAAATATAACCAAGGAGAAACCGAAAAACGGCATCAGTAATTCCGGATGGTTATCTTCAGACTCCATAGCCTGACGCGACAGCGTTATGATTTCTTCAACGCCAAGCAATGATATCAAAGGTGTTGCCATCGTAAGAATGGCGTACCAGTTCATCCACGGTGGAATCATTCTTTTGAAACATTGCGGTAAAATGATCATCCATAATGTTTGCTGGCGTGTATACGCTAGTGATTCGGCAGCTTCCCATTGACCCGTTGAAACCGATTGAACACCGCCACGCACAACTTCGGCAATATTAGCCATAATTGGTAAGGACAACCCAAACACAGCCTTCATCCAATCCGGTATAGGAATAATGGTGTCGCCTATCTGAATCTCGAAAGGAAAGGCAAGCATTACGATAAACAACAAAACCAGCCACGGCGAATTTCGGAATAACTGGGTAATAAACCAGCAACTTCGCCTCAGCCAATTTATCGGGGAAATCTGTCCGAGACCAAGCAGTATTCCCGCTATTGTGCCAATTAACATGGTTAAGAAACTGACAACAACATTAAGCAAAAAACCCTTAGTCAATAAAAAGGGCATCCAGCGCCACAATGCTTCAAATGCCTGTGTCGTTGTAAAATTCGACTGTGCCGCCGCAATAACCGGCCACAAACATGCCAATAGAAGCAAACCGATAAACCCATGTGGAGGTACTTCAGCCAACCAACGACTGAACTGTAAATCTCCAGGCTGGCCGGCAGGACTATAATTAAATGGCTTTAATACCGGTAAGTCTGTCTGGCTATTATCGAGCTTAATTGCCATAACCGGGCACCTTAATTTTTCGTTCCCAATGATTCATGCCGAATACTAAGATGCCAACGAGAACGATATAAGCAACAAATAACACCAACATACACGCGTATTGTGCCGTTGAATAATCGTTATAAATACTAATCATCTGGTAAAGAAGCTCGGGCACGGCTATAGCAAGCGCTTGAGTCGTCGTCTTTACCAGATTAACCAGATTATTATTCAGCGCTGGCAGACTCACTCGGAAGGCAAGTGGGAAAACCACATAACGAAATATTTGCGCACGATTCATACATAGCGCTTCGGCGGCTTCCTGAGTCGACTCCGGAACGGATTCGATTCCTGCGCGAAAAATTTCAACATTAAAGGCGCCAGCGAAAAACGATAAAGAAATGATTGCCCAGCCGACATTTGAAATAATCGGCACTTCCAGCCAACCATCTGGCGAATAGGTTGGTGTAAATTGCCCTAACGCAAAATAGAAAAACAACAACTGCACTAGTGGCGGTGTATTCCTAAAAAATTGTATATAACCCTGCACAATAATACGCACAGTTTTTGAGGGTGCGCCCTGTAACCAGGCACCTAGGATGCCGATAACAACACTGAGAATCACACAGATAACAGAAAGCTCCAATGTCATCCACAATCCTTGTATTACCCGATCAGATTGAGTCGGATCATAAAAAAATATGAAGTTCCATCTGGGGTATTCCTGAGCCAGATCATAAAAGTATTGCTGGAAACCGTTCATTCTATTCCTTTCAGTTGCAAATTATCCGCCGGGTTAACACCCGGCGGATAATTTGAACCTAATCCATTATGCTTATTGAATCCAATCAGCAAAACGTTCGTTCTGGTCCGCTAAGTATTTAGTTGCCTGAATACCCCATTTTTGTTCCAGTTCAATTAACTTACCGGACTGATGCAAATTATATGTTAAGCCCGACATGAAGTTACCAAAGATACAATCTTTCTCTGCAAGAGGTACGGCCAAGCCCCAAGGATTATCATCTTCGCTATTAAGTGGCATTTCCATTGCATCGTAATTACCTGAAGAAAGATCAGACATTATGGAAGAGTCATCGTATACCCAAGCGATACATTTTTTATCACGTAATGCCTGTTTAGCTTCAGCGTTTCCGGTAAAGGCAACAATTTCCGCACCATAACGCTCGGCTACAACTTTGTTATAAAACGCACCTTGCTTTCCGCAAACTGGTTTACCGCGTAAGTCTTCCCATTTAGTAATACCAACCGCCTTCGGGGACATTATATTAGTACCTGAGGTGTAATAATTGGGCTGTGTAATACCAACAATCGTGCGGCGATCAGGTCGGTCAGACATAGTGGCAACCATCATATCGATTTTACCGTTTTCAAGAAATTGCATACGATTTGATGATTGAACCGCTACAGTTTCCAACTCAACACCCATCGCATCAGCGGCGAGTTGAGCCATATCAATTTCCATTCCTATAATAGCGCCATCACTATTACGATAGCCCCATGGCTTGTAATCGGCTTTAACACCAACAACCATCTTTCCTCGGCTCATCACTTTGTTCCAGGTATCGTTTGTACATTGCGCGGCATAAGTAGTCGCACTGGTCATCAGTAACGCTGTTGTTGCTGCAGTTAAGGCTAGTCTTTTCACTGGTAATCTCCATTGTTGGATATTGGGAGGATCAAGAATATGACCCATGAATAGGTATCTGCACAAAGCAGGATACAAAACGACAATAATTATTTTCTCTAAAACACACGCCACATCTTATATCCAAAAGTAGTGTTTCACAAATACGAAAGTAATATTTTATAAATTACGATGGCACACATAAAGTATGCGCAGGTTTAGCCATGCAATTTTATTCAAAATCTACACAGCAACCTTTTGGGTTAAGTAGTACTCTTCCATTAGAATCCCAGTCTTGTTGATAAAGTTGTGTCTCGTATGGTTTTCACATACTCTGCTACGCTACACGTCGTATCGTCTTAGAGATAGCGCTGTCTATCATTCTTCAAACTCTGGGTTCACTCATTTGACTTCTTTTTCCTCTGCAGCAGTGCGTCTTGAAACACGCAATATTATGTCTATTGCCGGACCATTAATCGCCGCGTATCTTGCGGAATACGCGATGACCCTGACCACCAAAATTATTGTTGGTCGCCTTGGTTATCAAGAACTGGCAAGTATAGGACTGGCAGGAGATATGATGATTGAAGTTGTCATTATTATCGCCGGTTTGCTGTCGGTAGTCGGTGTTTTTGTTGCCCAAGCTGACGGTGCAGACCGTAAACCAGACGCGGGAATTGCGACTAGACAAGGACTCTTTATGGCAACAATCTTAGGCATACCCGGCAGTATGTTGATATGGAATTTGGACTATGTATTATCGTTCACCGGACAAGACCCAGAAATCATTTCGCTAATGGGCCCTTATCTAAAGCCGGTAGCCTTGTCCTTAATACCGTTATTATGGTTTTTTGTGCTCCGCATGTTCGTCGCGTCATTGGCTAAAACGGGAGCGGTCATGATGATTTCTATCGCTGCTGTAGCGGTTAACTACGTTTTATGTCTTGGCTTAACAATGGGCCGGTTCGGGTTACCCCAACTTGGCATTGCTGGTGCCGGATGGGCAAAATCCATAGTAGTTTTATTCATGTTTTCGTCTCTTCTAATTTACACCTATCGAACACCTATTTTTCGTGGGTACGGTCTTTTTCGCGGGAGATTTACTATTGATTTATCGGTTTGCAAAGATATTCTAATACTCGGCATACCGGTTTGCGGGTTGGTTATTCTAGAGTCAGGGTTATTTGCTGGCGTCTCAATTTTTTCCGGCATACTTGGCCCAATTCCACTAGCAGCTTACCAGGTAATCATCGCATGGGTTGGCATGGCATTTATGTTCGCACACGGTCTTGCGGAAGCCAGTATGGTACGAATTGCCAACGCAATGGGAAGAGCTGACTTAGAAGCCGCGCGACGCTCGGGAATGATTACCTTTGCCATGGGGATCAGTTTTCTTATAGTATTATCGGTGATTCCAATTAATTTTCCAGAACCTTTAGTACGCCTGTTTCTGGATGAATCCGATCCCGGTTTTGAGTCCGTGCTACAACTTACAAGTCGACTGTTAATTTTGGCTGGCTTTTTCCAAGTTTTCGACGGGTTGCAGGTTATCGCATCAATGGCTTTACGCGGCCTTAAAGATACACTTGTACCACTGTGGCTAGCGACAGTTGGCTACTGGGTATTCGGTATTGCCGGTGGTTGGATACTTGCATTCCCAATGGGTCTTGAAACGGATGGCCTATGGTGGGGTATGACAGCTGGGCTAACCGTAACCGGAACATTGCTCACAATCAGGTTTTACATGTTAACGCGTGCTAAAAAAGTAATCACCTAAATGTCTTGCCCTAGGACAGCAAACCGAAGAAAGCAATCTGTGCTATAAACGATTTGTAATTTAAAATAAAACATCGTCAGGCAAAACTTTTATTCTCATATCAACTGTGCTTTGATAAACTGATGTTTTGGTTAGGTTGATGGTAGATCCCTAGATACCTGACGAAACCAACCCATTAATCCATGGAAGCAGAATATGGGTCATTGGTATTTTATCGGCCGATTCAAAACGCATTAGTAGAAACTAGTATTCTTTGTGACAGAACATAATTCACCAAATAGAATTTTAATCTATGGCGCCTGGTATATGAGCGAGGTGATTACAGAAATTATGGAATTGAACGATCGTATTGTCGTAGGTTATGTAGATCCTCAGCCCCCTGAAAACCAGCAAACGTTAAATTATTTTCCTGAAAATTCTGATGTTCTACTAGCAATCGGAGATAATTCAATAAGAGAATATATTGCCCGTAACCTAACTACAAATTCTCGCACACCTGAATCTGCGATTCACCCCACCGCTATTTTAAGCAACAGTGCTTCCATTGGTGATTATGCTTTTCTCGGTGAGTATTCTATTGTTCGAACAAGTGCAACAATTGGTGACGGATTGTTATTGCAATCAGGAGCCGTTATTAGCCACCATTGTAAAGTGGGAAAGTTCGTATCTATAGGCCCTAACGCTGCTATTGCAAGTAAGGTGTCTGTAGGTGACCGCACCTTAATCGGTGTCGGTGCGTCAGTTAAGCCAGGAATAGAAATTGGAAATGATTGCATTATTGGAGCGGGCGCAGTGGTTGTATCAGACCTTCCACCCCATTCTGTTGTCGGTGGCAATCCTGCGCGACAACTCAGAAAAAGTACGCATCATAAACGAGAGAAAAAATCCGACTGGAGTATTAACACGGTTTGGTGATTAATAAACCAACAGACCAGCTTCTAAGCTCATATTCATCGAGCAGAAAGTAAACGAAAAGCCGAGAACAACGTGGGAAAAATTGTTTACACATCAGGCGTATTTGATCTGTTTCATGCAGGTCACGTAGAGGCTCTTGAACGAGCAAGAAAGCTTGGCGATACGCTTATCGTCGGGGTAATGAGTGATGTAGATACCGCCAGTTACAAACGTACACCGATTATCCCTTACGAACAGCGGATAATAATTTTACAAAGCATCAAGAATATCGATAAGGTTATACACGGCCCAAAAACAGAAACGGAAGATTTCTATCAATCATTCGACATCGATATTCATTGCCAGGGAGATCAGTTGGTAGGTTTTTATGAGGTAGCAAAACGCCTTGGAATATTGCAAATAGTGGGAAGATCGAAGCTAACCGAGACAACTAAAATAATTCAAAAAATTACCCAGTCATATTCCACTTAACGATTCAGGCAACCTTAAGCTAACCCATATAATCTTTCACCAGTTAGTGTCCAATTCGAATAACTGAGCCAATGCGATCATCAACGTGCATTTTTTGCGTTCGAGCACCTACAAAACACGGTCGAATAGCCAACTTTCCATTTACTCGAGTTGTACTGAGAAAATGCTGGCTTTTGCGCACTAAAAGCCGACATGATTTTTTATTTTTAGCCTGATTCTTCCAACGCGACTAAATTAGCCACAGACCCACCGCTGCGGCAAAGCCCCTTTATATCTGAGAAACCGAACATTTCGTACATCCAATTAAGAGATAGTTCCTCTAGAAAATTAAATGCGGTACGCTCATACCGTTGGGGCGAAGCTATCAACGCCGCAGCACTGGCGATAGTGGAGACGGTAGTAGCACTTGTTGTGATATGTGCTGCGCACCTAGGCCAGAGAATAGGCGAGCTATCTGAAATAAGGCACTCAGTGAGCTCGGTCACAACCGCATCAATACCAACGTTATCAACTGGCAATGGTTGATAACGTTGTCCACTCCATGTCTTCGAGAAGTGAAGCGCATCTTTATGCTCAAACTTCAAAACTTATCCAACGCCTTTCCAATTAGGATAAGAGATTTTGCTAGGTGTTAAGTTTCTGCATGATCCTGAGATATACTTCAGCCTCAGTTAGTTATTTTCTTGAATTTATAAACAATGGTATTTATTCCGTGTATTAACAACACCTACTTAACTACGCCACATATTCAGAAATGCAATTATGATTTTGACTTCGTTCGATTCACTGCAGCTCGCCACCCATGAATTAATTGAGTTCGATCAACAGGTTTCATTTTCGGTGAAAATACTTTTTCGGCCTGCCATTTTGATTGCAGTTCTTCCAACGAGCTAAACATTCCGCATTGAAGTCCTGCAAGATAAGCTGCACCTAATGCCGTAGTTTCTGTTTCAATGGGACGTTCCACTGATACGTTGAGGATGTCTGCCAAAAAATTGCATAGCCAATTATTGTTGACCATGCCGCCGTCAACACGCAACCCAGTAGGTGATATACCATCCTGGGCCATAGCCTCAAGTAAATCCGAAGTTTGATAGCACACAGCTTCAAGAGCCGCACGCACGATCTCGGCAACACCGGTATCACGAGTTAAGCCGAAAATCGCACCACGAGCATCTGGATCCCAATGGGGGGCACCCAAGCCGGTAAATGCTGGCACCATATATACACCGTTATTAGAACCCAATTTCGATACCAGTGCTTCTGTTTCACTTGCGGAACTAATTATACCCAGCCCATCTCGCAACCATTGAACCGCAGCACCAGCGACAAAAATCGAACCCTCTATAGCGTATGTAGTATCACCATTAAGTCTATAGCCTACTGTGGTCAATAATTTATTCTTTGATTCAACCGCCTCATTGCCTGTGTTTAAAATGACAAAACAACCGGTACCATAAGTACTCTTAATCATTCCTGGTTCGAAACACGCCTGCCCTATAAGTGCCGCTTGTTGATCACCAGCGACTCCATTTATCGGTAATTTCTGCCCAAATAAGTCGGGAATAGTATTTCCAAAATCATCAGCACAATTGCGGACTTCGGGTAATACCGATTCAGGGACATCAAGCAAGCGCAGAAGATTAAGATCCCAGCTTTGGGTATGAATATTGAAACATAATGTTCGTGACGCATTGGTTGCATCCGTGGCATGCACTTTGCCGCCGGTAAGTCGCCAAATAAGAAAGCAGTCTATTGTTCCAAAGGCTAGGTCACCTTGTTCAGAAAGTGTTCTAGCTCCCTCCACATGATCTAGAATCCATTGGATTTTTGTACCGGAAAAATACGGGTCGAGTAATAGCCCGGTTTTTTGAGTAACACTTTTTTCATGATTGGCCTTTTTTAATTCCCGGCATTTTTGAGCGGTTCGTCGATCCTGCCAAACTATGGCATTGTAGATTGGCTTACCCGTTTTGCGGTTCCAAACTACTGTGGTCTCTCGTTGATTGGTAATGCCAATCGAAACAATCCGAGCACCACGGTTATGAGCTTCAGTTATAGCCTCACGAGTGACTTTACAAACTGTGCTCCAAATCTCTTCGGCGTCGTGCTCGACCCAACCGTCATGGGGGAAAAACTGAGTAAACTCTTGTTGCGCAGTAAACACGGATCGTCCATTGTGGTCAAACAACATGGCACGAGAACTGGTAGTACCTTGATCAATACTTAAAATAAAATCAGACAATTTAATCACCCTACAACATTAACGAACGACACCCACTAGTAATTTGCGGATTCTTTTACTCCGGACTAAAACCTAACGAACAGAAGGATCCAGTATATTAGCCTAATTAAATCTTGGATCAAAAGTTTTAAAAAAACGATATGACATGCTTACGATGTTTTATTGTAGCTCAAACTAAACACGTCTTGATATGTAAGCTCGTTGAGCCTATCCGCTAGCCGGAGCGGCTGCCTTTCCAAATTCAGATAGCGCAATACCACCGAGGACTAATCCCAGTGACACTGCATGATAAACCTCAAAGCTTTTTCCGATAAACGATACGGCCACAATGGATGCAAAAACTGGTACGAGATTAACAAACACACCGGCACGGCCGTATCCTATTAGTGATACACCCCGGATAAATTATCTTTGGGCGTTAGTTGCCTCTCAAACTTTCCATCATTTTGACCGTCTAGCGTTAACAAGCTCTCGATGTAATGTATACAAACCCGCCGCAGCAATTATGCATATTCCTATTGTGCTTTGCAGATCCGGCAGCTCAGACCACAATAAGTAACCAAACACACCTCCAAAAATTATCGTCAAGTACTTCAATGGTGCCACCACTGCAATCTCTGCATGTCTGTAACTCAAAGTCATCATGTACTGAGCCACACCACCAAATAGTCCAACACCGATAAGCAAGAAAAGATCAAATGGTGTTGTAGTATTCCAGCCAAGCCAAATCATGCCTACTCCGCTCACCAGCACACCGGTCATCGTAAAGTAAAAAGCGATGCACACGGGATCATCCAATATGCTTAAGTGACGAATTATTATTGTAGTACAGCTAATTAATAGCGCCGCGATAAGCATGTACAAACTGCCGCTATCAATCATACCCGGCCCGGGTTTAACTACCAACAACACGCCAATAAAACCGATGATAATTGCAGACCATCGATGAAGCCCGACTTTTTCTCCTAGAAAAAAGATCGATAGAACCGTCATAAATATTGGAGTGGTATGCAATATAGAAATCGCATCAGCTAAACGCATCAATGAGAAGGCATAAAATGCTAAAGCCATGGCCGATATACCCAGAACACTGCGAAAGAAATGTAATTGAACCTGGGTGGTCTTTAAAATTGTAATGCCGCCCCGCATTGCGATGATTACGGTCAATGGAATCATCGCAATTGAACACCGAGAGAACATGATCTGCTGTGTAGGATAAGTACCGCCAAGCCATTTCACTGAGGCGTCCATTAGGGAAAACAGCAAAACACTGAGAACCATTGCGGAAAAGCCGGTTACAGAATTCTGAACGTATGAGCGTTTATTCGCTTCAGGTTTAGACAAATTAATCTCGTATAAGAAAGAAAACAGACAGCCTCGTCATCCGAAAGATAGTGCATTAAAAAAAACAAAACTCGGCAACGTCGGTGTCTCAAGGGGATTTGACAGTATAATGCTGCACTGTGTGAAATAATATCGAAAATCTATCAAGCTCCATACAAAGCCCAATGACCGACCCACGTCCTAAACTTACCTATTTTGACTACCCAGGATTAGCCGAAAGCATTCGCATAACCTTACGACTTGGAAAAATTGACTTCGAAGACAATAGAGTAAGTCAGTCGGAAATGGAGCAGTTACGATTGGATGGAAGCCTTCCTACCGGGCAGTTGCCCATACTAGAAATTGGCGAGATTCGTCTTAGCCAATCCGAAGCCATTTTACGCTGGGTCGGGAATAAAACTGGCCATTACCCTAAGGATGAATTGCTCGCAGTGCGCTGCGATATGATTTTGGGCGCCGTTGTTGATATAAGAAAATATTTCGCTCCCCAGTGGTATGGGCATGCGTTGGGGCGAAGCCCTGTCACAAGCCAATTATTAGTGGCATTAAATTCTGATCAAAAAACAGAGATCAGCAATAAGTTAAATAGCGAAGTACTTCCCGAACTGTTCACACGTCTAGAAAACCTCCTAGGGGATGAACCCTATTTTTGCGGTAGTGAGCTAATGATCTGCGATATTGAAGTGTACTGTGTGATTACGGGCTTACTCGATGGCACATCGTGCAAAGGAGTTTCCCCATCTGTGCTAGACCACTGCTCAAAACTATTGGATTTTGCAGATCGCGTTCGCGAAATGGTTTTGATTTGTAAGATGTAAAATCGCCTAGCCTGCAACCTGCTTATTTTTCTCCTTACTAGTTGGGATGAACGCTAAGCTGGGTGTCGAACGGCAATATCAACGAACATGTCATCGCAACTGAATAAGATCGTCTCAATAGGCGGATCGAGCCAAATTCAAACTTATTTGTAAACCTTCACAACAGAACAAATTGTGAATCCGTTTTTCGTAACTTTGAAGCTCTACTAAGACTAAAAAACCTCGCATTGAGCGATAGGCTAACGCTTTACTTTTAACTATCTAGGGGTTAGTCTGCAGGGGTGGTATATGGTATACCAGATTAAATTGTCCAAAGTATTTCTGCTTTACCCATAACTCACACTTATGAGACATCTAAATTCAGGAATGATAAAAATATAGAAACACTCCTATAAAACATAAACTTAGGAACATTTCGGTTTAAACAGGCAGTAGACCTGATTGATCATGTAGAGCAATACGCCCTTCATTTGATTTAATAAGAATCAATTCACAACATAATTGTAGCTTGGAGTTAGAAAATGAACAAACCAACAGATACGGCCTCAGATACCCTAGCGAGAAAGGATAAAAGTGGTGATGTTATTTCAGGAGGACATCTAGTCGCGAAGGCACTAAAAAATGAGGGTGTCGATACTATTTTCACACTCTGTGGTGGCCATATTATCGATATTTATGACGGATGCATCGATGAAGGAATACGTATTGTAGATGTACGTCATGAACAAACGGCTGCTCATGCAGCAGATGGATACGCGCGGCAAACCGGAAAGTTGGGTTGCGTGGTAACAACAGCAGGGCCAGGTTGCACCAACGCCGTTACCGGCGTGGCGACAGCGTTCCGCTCGGAGAGTCCAATTCTTCATATCGGTGGGCAAAGCTCATTGACACAACATAAGATGGGGTCACTACAAGACTTGCCTCACGTCGACATGATGGGCCCAATAACTAAGTTCGCCTCCGGTGTCTATTCTACAGAACGTGTTGCAGATATGGTTTCAATGGCGGCTCGCGAATGCTTCAATGGAGCCTACGGGCCATCTTACTTAGAGATTCCTCGGGATGTACTCGATCGTGAAATACCTGTCGACAGCGCAATCATTCCAAAACCCGGCGCCTATCGATCCTCAGTAGCCTCCATTGGTGATCCAGCAGATATTGAAAAGCTCGCCGATATTTTAGTAAGCGCTGAACGTCCTGCCGTACTATTAGGACAACAAGTATGGGCATCACAAGGGCATAACGCGGCAATTAGCTTTATCCGCTCACTAGACATTCCGGCCTATATGAATGGTGCGAGTCGTGGCATGTTACCTCAGGGTGATCCACACCATTTCGATCGCACCCGAGGAGACGCGTTTAAAAATGCTGATGTAATTCTTATCGTAGGAACACCTTTTGATTTCCGAATGGGATATGGAAAACGGATATCCAAAGACGCAACGCTCATTCAAATTGACCAAAGCTACTCGACTGTAGGTAAAAACCGAGACATTAGTTTGGGCTTGACCGGTGATCCTGGTGCAATTCTAGCAGCTGTAGAACAAGCGGCATCCGGCCGCAGTGATAATGGCGCTCGCAGCGCAAGACAATCTTGGATGAAGGAGCTTCGTGCCATTGAAGCAACCAAGCTTGAAAAGCTTATGCCCATTTTTACTACCGATCAAAACCCTATACACCCTTATAGATTGGCCTACGAAATAAACGAATTTCTGGGTGAAAATACCATTTATATTGGCGATGGCGGCGATATCGTAACCATTTCCGCACAAGCCGTTAGGCCACGAAATCCCGGGCAATGGATGGATCCAGGTGCATTGGGTTCACTCGGCGTAGGCACAGGCTTTTCAATGGCTGCCAAGCTAGCCCACCCTGACAAAGAAGTTATGTGTCTGTATGGTGACGGCTCTTTTGGTATGACAGCATTTGACATGGAGACAGCCCAACGATTCGGTGCACCTTATCTGGCGGTTGTTGGAAATAATTCGCACATGAACCAAATTCGATACGGACAAGTAGCAAAATATGGCGCGGAGCGCGGTAATGTGGGTAATAAACTTGGAGACATTCCGTTCGGCAAGTTCGGCGAAATGATTGGTGGGTACGGAGAAGAAGTCCACGAAGCTAAAGATATTCAACCTGCCTTTCAAAGAGCAAGAGAAGCTATTGCTAGCACAGGAAAATGTGCCGTTGTGAACGTATGGGTTGACCCTGACGAGTATGCACCAGGAACTAAAGCCCAAACTATGTATAAATAACGTAATGACGTGTAGATCGATCGTATTATTAATACTCTACATTCAATATCGATCGACTCATTAACCTGCAATAGGAGCAAAATATGAGAATTGTTGTTCACGGCCAACAAGCCTTTGGTCGCGCAGTATTGGAAAAATTACTAGAGCAAGGTGAAAATGTTGTTGCTGTCTGCACTGCGCCAGATAAGGAAGGTCGACCTGTAGATACACTTAAAGAACTAGCGGTTGAATCGGGCATTCCCGTGCATCAACCTGCGTCATGGAAGACAGAAGAATCTTTAACTCTAATGCAATCATTCAACGCCGACATTTGCATGATGGCTTACGTATTGTTATTTGTACCAGAGGCAGTAATAAACGCCCCAAAACATGGTTCGTTTCAGTACCACCCCTCACTATTGCCTATGCACAGAGGACCATCATCGATTAATTGGCCTATCGCGATGGGGGCAACCAAAACTGGCCTAAGCATTTTCTGGCCTGATAACGGATTGGATGAAGGACCCATTCTAATGCAGAAAACCTGCGAGATCGGCTCGGAGGAGACACTGGCGGACATCTATTTCAAAAAACTATTCCCGATGGGGGTTGACGCTATGCTCGAGTCTCTTGAGTTAGTTAAACAAGGCAACGCTCCTAAAATAGTTCAAAACTTAGATAACGGATCTTATGAATCATGGTTCGGGAAAAAACAAGCCCAAATTAATTGGAGTGATTCAGCAAGCAAAATTTACAACATAATCCGCGCAGGTAACCCACAGCCCGGGGCATGGACAACACATAATGACGCAGAACTTAAAATTTATGACTCATGCCTTTCCGAGGATAATGGTCAGCCCGGCGAAGTGTTAGCAATCGATGACAGTGGAATAACTATCGCAGCGGGACAAAATGCAGTTCAGATAAAGCGCGTACGTGGCGATGGCGGTAAAGTTTCTGCAATTGAGTATGCCAGCGGACAAGGTTTATCAGTCGGCGATGTTCTAGGTGGACAGTAATTTAGTTCACGTTTACGCAAGAGAACAAACACGCAAAAAGCTGGTGCGTATTTACTAAAAAAAATCGTAGAGATAATCAGACGTTGGAGAATAGTTCTACAACGTCTATCTTATCCTTAATGCAGTTCGCTCCTAAATGCTCGACACCCGTTCGCTATCCGGATAAACGCTAACCCTTGGTACTTTTCCAGCAGCCAAACGATTCTGTACCGACTCCCAATAATCCATGGCTAAAAGCTCACTATGCTTTCGATCAAAAATTTTTCGCAGTCTCTGGTCGCGTAAGCATAGCCCGCTCGGAAGCTCTTCCGGCAAGAAAACATAGCCATCCTCAAAATACCAATCTGGTATGTCCTCTTCGCCATCAAACCGATCCAGATTCGTTCTAATTTTTACGTCGCCCAGAGACTCTATGGCGTCATAATCATATAGATAGATCTTCGCAAAAGCGGTTACACCGTAATTTCTCGCATCCAAGTCTTTGTTAAAGATATTTGCGGCCGCATTATTCTTAATGCAATAGCCTAAATTAATCATCGCGTTCTCAGCGAGTTTCTCCGATGCCGTTTCAAGATATACCGGTAGTGGTGTCATCTTACGCTGGACAATGAGATAACGAAATAAAAGAAACTCCCCTTCATCCCAAACACTTTCGTTTGCAAAACCAAGAAGCTCATCCAATAGTTCTTGATCGAACCAGCACTTCGGTAAGCGTATCTTATAGAAAATAATATTGTCCAGCATACTATCGCTACGATTTATATCATGCACTCTGGTGTACTTCTTTAGCACCCAGTCAACACCGTGATACTCATCCCACTTATAGCCATCTGTTGGCACATTGCGAATAACTTTGGCGTGATACGCTGAACCCGGTGTAGAAAACCCTATTGCAACCGTTCCCCTAGCACCAGGCGATATTGCAAACTGCTCGCCGGATGATGAAATCTGATCCTCTATTTCTTTCATCACAGCCACTTTTCCCAGATGATTGTAGCCGATTGTCGAATAGTGCAAACCTAGAGGACGTTTTGGCATGATACTCTTTAAAAACAAACAAACTTCATGGTAATAATCATTTGTCACATGAAAGTTAGCCAGCGTTGAGCTAAACATATTATGAGCATAAGTCGAACTATTAATGACAGCATCCACATAAATTCCCGCCTTGCCATTTAGCAGTGCAATAATAAGCGGACGGTGTCGCCCATCTTTATAATTAAATCGACCCACCAAATAGGCGCCTCTATTACGATAAAAACCGGCTTTAAATACTTCAATACTTATAGGCCCGGGTCCTTGTCGATCATAAGCCTTTATGTTTTTTTCCAAACGATTAACGATAAGCTCAACATCTCGTCGGATATCCTGAAAATGCGTTGAAAAACTTTCCAACTGTAAAATTTGGAATACCATGTCTCGAGGCACAACCCCTTGTATATCCCGACGATAAAAGCACTCGTCATATTGCGAATCATCTAGACGTCGGATATCTCGAGAAGCATAATCCTCTGAAAGCCACTCACTCGCATATATTTTCCGGCGTACAGAATGAATATAAGCCAATGCCAAATCGGCATGATATTCACCTTCAACCATTTTTTTGAAACAGAACTCAACCCCTATCCATCGCTTCTCATCTTCTTTTACATAAGAAAACATTTCGGTAATTAAGCTACTTTCCTTCTTAATACTGCCGCTATAGAGCCCTAAACGAAGGCTACTTAACCGAAGGGACTCTTGATGTAACCTGGATTCAAATGCAGCTTTAGCTTTATCAGGAATTTCTAGAAATTCCTGATAAAAGCTATTAAATTCTTCAAGCAGATGATTAGCAATTTTTTGTTCTGATTTTTCATTCATTCTGAATTAAACGATTATTCACTATTTAACAACCTAATGTGGTTTCGTACTAAATCATGAATAGACTATACTATTCAATAGGGTTTTTACGGAAAAAGCTGCACAGACAGCTTGTGGATACAGGCTATTTTGATTGCGATTTTTCGGATACTCGAACCGTAGTCAACGAAAAAGACGTAATTCACTACACCAAACTATCAAGCGTATAAATCAAGTGAAAGTTGTCATCATGGCAGGCGGGAAAGGTCTTCGGCTGCGCGAAGTAACAAATAACACTCCAAAAGCACTCGCGAAAGTGGGCGGGCTCCCTCTTGTCTCGCATATTATCCAACATTATCGTAGCTGTGGTTTCCATGAATTTATTGTTCTAACTGGATATCTCGGCGAACAAATCCAATCCTATTTTAATGACTGTACACTTGATCGCCGTATAGACGTTGTAGATACGGGATTACATACATCCAACGGTGGCCGGCTTCGTAGAATTGCACATCTGCTTGAAAAAGATTCTCCATTTTTAATGACATGGACAGATGGATTCTGTGACGTTGACCTAAATCGTCTATTGGCATTCCACAACGATCATGGAAAATTAGCCACACTTACAGCCGTTAACCCCCCATCTCGCTTTGGGCATTTAACGATTTCTGGAGATAAGGTTACGAAATTTGAAGAAAAACCCCTTTTAGACGATCAATGGATCAACGGTGGTTATTTCGTTCTACAACCTGAGGTACTTAGACTACTCAGAGACGACGACACCGAGTTTGAACATGATGTGTTAAGCCACCTAGCGCAGAACAATCAACTATCTGCGTTTAAACACAAAGGGTACTGGCAATGTGTAGATACAATTAATGATTTAGAGCTACTCAATCAGCACTGGAAGGAAGAACTACTGCCACTGCAGCAAGGGGCAAACGCATGAGAGTTCTAGTTACTGGACACCGAGGCTATATCGGATCAGTTCTTGTTCCAGAATTAATTAAACGCGGACATGAAGTTATAGGTTGCGATACTGGGCTTTTTGAGGCCTGTGAGTTTCATGGTGAAATGATCGATGTGGAAGATTTCAAAACAGATATTCGCAATATAACTCCGTCAATGGTAGCTGGGTTTGAAGCGGTGATTCATCTTGCGGGCCTCAGCAATGACCCACTTGGTAGCTATTGTTCTCAACTTACCAACGAAATTAACTGTGAGGCAACTATCCTGCTTGCTAACTTGGCAAAAAAATCCGGCACAAAAAGATTTTTATTTGCATCATCGTGTAGCATATATGGCGCGTCCGGTGAGAACTTACTTGATGAACAATCCCCGTCCAACCCGGTAACACCCTATGGGCGCTCCAAACTGGATTCTGAAATAGCACTAATGAAAATGGCGGACTCAATTTTTTCGCCAACATTTATTAGAGCAGGCACAGTATACGGGGTATCCCCAAGAATTCGATTTGACTTAGTTGCAAATAATCTAACTGCATGGGCGTGCAGCACTAACAAGATTTTCCTGAAAAGTGACGGCAACGCCTGGAGACCATTAATTCATGTACGTGATCTAGCAGCAATGTATGTTGATCTTCTCGAATCACCCCGGGTTGAAATACACAATCAAGCCTTCAACGCAGGCGGAGAAAAAGCCAATCACCGAATCATTCAAATTGCCGAAACGGTAAGAAAAGTTATACCCGACTCCGAGATAGTCTTCGCAAATGATGCACAACCCGACAAACGAAATTATCGCGTATCCAGTGAAAAAATAAATCGTTTGAAATCACTTCAACGCCCTAAGTGGACCCTTGAAAGCGGTATATCTGAGTTATACACACAGCTTATGCGCACGCCCGACGCAACAGATGGTTTTGAGGGAAGCCGTTATTCACGTATCGAACATGTCCACCATTTAATACAAACGGGAATACTAGATACCGACCTATATCAACTAGGTAATAGCACATAGACTCATGAATACAACTTATTCAGTTTCTGACAGCTGTCGTGTATGTGGGAAAGGTAATCTGCATTCAATACTAGAATATGGTGATATGCCCATCGCGGATGTTCTAATAGACTCAACACTTCCAAAGGAACAAGAGTTATTAATACCACTTACTTTAGTATGGTGTAGCGATTGTTTATTGCTTCAACTACACGAAACGGCAAATCCAAATCTGTTGTTCAATGCAAAGTATCCCTACTTATCCTCAATTTCCTCGACATGGCTTAATCACTGCCGCGATAACGTAGAGTCTTTAATTAAAACATTTAAGTTAGACTCGAACTCTACAGTTGTTGAACTCGCGAGTAATGACGGCTACTTATTGCGTAACTTTGTGAAACACAACATACCCGTACTTGGTATTGAACCGTCATCAATATGTGCAGATATAGCAATCCAAAATGGAATTAACACACGAACAGAATTTTTTGATTCTACGCTTGCTGAGAAACTTCAAACCGAAGGTATATCGGCTGACTTAGTAATTTCTAACAATGTTCTTGCTCATGTTCACGAACTACACGATTTCGTAAATGGCGTAAAAACAATTCTTAATGAAAATGGTAGTTGGATCATTGAATTTCCCTATGTCATAGACCTAATTGATGGCTGCGCGTTTGATACTGTCTATCATCAACATCTTTGCTATTTCAGTGTTCACTCCGTTAAGGCATTGTTAGATCAACATGGTCTTTTTATCAATGATGTTCAGCGGCTCTCGACGCATGGAGGATCCATACGTGTTGTTGTTAGCCGCAAGCGAGATATAGGTAAATCAGTTACCGATTTACTAGAACAGGAATCTACGTTGGGCATTATTAACGAACGATACTATCGACAAATTGCTGAAGACTCCAAGAAGGTAAAAGAGCAGTTATGCAAACTTATCGATAAATTCACAATGAAGAGACAGACTGTTGCAGCCTATGGTGCGGCGGCAAAGGGTACGACATTGCTCGCTTATTGTGATTTGAATTGGGAAAAAATTTCCTTTGTTGTGGACAAGAATAAAAAAAAGCATAACAAGCTTCTCCCTGGTAGTCGGATTCCAATCTTTCATCCTAGTCGGTTAGTCAGCAACCAGCCAGATGCCTGTTTATTGCTTCCCTGGAACCTAAAAGAAGAAATTCTGACCGAGCAAAGCAAGTACTGTCAGCACGGAGGAAAATTCATAGTTCCTTTACCTAAGGTTTCGATGATCTAAATGCTTCAGTCCCACTTTCAAGTTACATGTCCATGCTGTCGAAGTTGCAATTTAAAGAGCTTTTACAAGCAAGATTCTGTACCAGTAAATAGCGTAGTAGTAATTGAAAACAGAAACCACGCGCTATCATATCCCGAGGGGGATATTGAACTGTTTGGCTGCGAGCAATGTGGATTTGTTAATAATCAACATTTTGACCCTGATCTAGTTACCTATGACGACAGCTACGAAGAACCTCAAGGTTTTTCATCCACTTTCCAAAAATATCAATCTGACCTGGCCGAGGAGCTCATATCCACCTGTGATATTCGTAATAAGTACGTTGTCGAAATCGGATGCGGAAAGGGCGAGTTTCTTAATGCAATTTGCTCACTAGGAAACAACCGCGGACTCGGCTACGATCCTGTATTCGATCCCATCCGAATTTCATTACCCACCAACGTTGTAGTAAAGAAAACCATGTTCGATTCTAATGAGTCTCTTGAGAATGCAGACCTCGTATGCTGCATTATGACTCTAGAACATGTATTTCGTATTACAGAGCTTATCGCAGATATTCGCACCTCGATCGGAGATTCCGCTACAAAGCTGTATTTTCAGGTACCGAACGCAGAACGTATTTTTAATTTAGGAGCCTTTCACGATATATATTACGAGCATTGCTCATATTTTACCGAAAACTCACTACGCCAGCTGTTTTCTCACACAGGGTTTAAAGTAATAGAAATCAGTCAACGATATCAAGGGCAATATTTAGGGCTACTAGCAGAACCAACAACCAAAGCTGATAACGACATAGCATATAGACCAAACTATCCGTCTCAACCATTAGCGACATGGGGAGCTAATTTGATTCAAAAACGAGAGGCTATGAACAATATAATTTCTGAATCAAAACAAAATGGCGAATCTATTGCACTGTGGGGTGGTGGATCCAAGGCCGTATCACTTTTAAATATTCTGAATCAACCTACCTGGATAGATATCGTAATAGACATCAACCCTAGGAAACATAATACTTTTTTACCTGGCACGGGTCATAAGGTAGTAAACGTGGATTACCTTATCAATAACAATATAGGCTTACTGATTATCATGAATCCTATTTACGAAATTGAGATACAAAATCAAATCTCGTCTATGAATATTCCACTACCAAGAATTCTGTCTCTTAACTAGGAGAAAAAAAGTTTGCATTCATCCCCTAAACCATCACCCAAAGTCAGCATTGGATTACCTGTTTATAACGGTGAGAACTATATTGCAGAAGCCATCCAGCTTATCCTTGCACAAACCTATACCGACTTTGAATTAATTATTTCTGACAACGCATCAACTGACAACACAGCTGAAATATGTGCATACTTCATAGCTATCGATAGTCGTATACACTACTTCAGAAACTCGGAAAACCTCGGCGCTGGTCGAAATTATGACATATGCTTTCACAAGTCTCGCGGTGAGTATTTTAAATGGGCTGCGCACGACGACATGATTCGAGATGACTTTCTGATAGAAACAGTTACGTTACTGGATAACAACCCCAAGGCTGTGCTTTGTGGCTTCAACCCAGAAATTGTCTCGGCCAACGGTACGCCGAAACGAACCATTCTAGTCCACAAGACGTCCTTTGCATCGGAACAGCCCTCAGTTCGCTACAAAACTGCGGTTAATAATGGCATGCTTTGGCTCTATTTCTTTGGATTATTTCGGCGTTCGGCATTAGTTGGATCCCAACTCCATGGAACATTCCAAGCATCTGATCAGGCCCTATTGGCTGAAATTGTTTTACGAGGACACTTTATACAATCAGATGAGTCGATTTTTCGATTTCGACGGCACAAAAACAATTATTCTACTTCTACATATAAAGACAGAAAAGCTGCTGGCATTTGGATAGACACAAGAAACAAGAAAAAAAATTGTTATTTAAGACTAACTTACATCACTATGCTACTTAGAGGGATCCTCAAGAGCAAAATATCTTTCACTGAAAAAATGCTGTGTACTCGAGTGGTCTTTAAAAAAATTTCCACCCACCGGATCCGAAAAGAACTCTTGCAGGATTTCCGTTACATGCTCACACCTAGAAAATTCTATAAGGACTAATATCTGTAAATAGAGCTAGATACGTTTAAATTTACCTTATAGCCCACGCCTTTGATATACATCATACTAGATCACATCTAAATCCGGACAACATACACTTTACCTGTTGAACAAGTTTTATGTTTTCCTGTCCATCACTAGAATTTAATTATGACACTATCTGAAACTACAAATGATATTCATGGCCGTTGCTATTGTGGTGCCGTCAAGTTTTCAATCGCCGCGGATACAAAACCACTACTAGCTGGGTATTGTCACTGTAAGGACTGTCGACAAGCCCACTCAGCCCCAGTCTACCAATATGTCTATATGGATCAGGAAAAGTTCTCCATTACTGACGGTAAGGATTTACTGAATACCTATACACGCAATGAATCTGTAACAGATCACTTCAGACGCTATTTCTGCAGCCAATGCGGGAGTAAGGTTTACAACTTTATGCATTACAGTAGAGATAACAATAATATTGATCTATGCGGCACATTCCCATCGCTATTTGACGATCAAAAAATCGCCATGAGTAACGTCTGGAGCCCAAAGAAACACGTCCATTGTTCTGAAAGTATTTTGGATCTTGAGTGTTTTACAGATTCTCTACCGCGAAGCTAAGCGGAAAACTTCTTTTGTGTTGTCTCAATTAACGTCGCAAGAAACTGTGCAAATGCTAGGCAAAAACTTATCCACCCTATATTGAACACAACCCAACTCTACCACAAAGTCCGCATTTACAGCTTAAGTAATAAATTAGATTTTAAAACGCCATCTAAAAATGCACAGGCTCATCTAGTTCAGCGCCACAACCACATTTACCCGTCTGGGTATATTTCGCGAAAGCACCACATGTAAAGCAACGCTGCCAGCGAGAATTAATCTGCCCTTCGCTCCAGAAGCTCGTCCATGCGCTTACCCCGAGACCATTCTTTGCAAACGCTGCAGCCATCGCTTCTTTATGCGTGGGACCCGATACGGCTGCCTGAGCAGCTTGCATGTCTTCCCACGCGGTTAAGGTGGTGCCGATATTATTAGCAAGTGAGGTGACTGTGGCGATATAACCTGGTGCCTGGGATATTTCCAGCAACATATTTCTCGTTAAGTCACGTAACTGCGTGCGTTCTTCTTCCGATTTTATACGAATTTGTGTTATCGCAAAGACTTTTGGACAAGCCTTACTTTGTGTATTGGTGTAAACAGAAGTTCCAAAAAAGAATGGACCCAGGCTTTTCAGTTGCACGTCTATCTGCAAACCCAGTTGTTCCATCATAGTGCCACCATTGAAGTATCCTTTAACGGATTTGATTCGACCGTCCTCCACATCAAATACATCAATGCCATCGAGCGCAATAGCTTTGCCGGTAGGCGGTAATCCTTTGAGTGAACCGCTATTCGTACCGCGCATAACCCACTCGGCAACCATAGTTTTTTCATCTACAGATAGTAAACGTATGGTTTCAAAGTGAAGATCCGGAAATACGGAATACAACCCATTGATGTAACCCGCCAAAGCCGCCCCTGATAGTCCATCTGCACAGTTTGGATCAGTATATTTCCCGTCTTCCGAGAACAACGCAATAATCGCGTCTACATCCTGCACATTCCAGGAGTGTAAATAGGTTTCAACTAAGGCCTTAATATTCATTATTTTCACTCTGAATGGATTTATAATTTGATAGCACTAAAAAGAATAAGCCATTCAGAGTTTATAAGTCAAAATCACTCTCAGCCCAAGACTTTACTATTCGCTTCATTCGAAAATGAGTGTCCTCGGTGAACTAGGGAGTAAAGCACCGGTATCAATATTAATGCAACTAGAGTTGATACAAACAAACCACCAATGACTGTTCGTGCCATGGGTGCCTGAGCATCGGCCCCCTCACCAACGCCTAGCGCTAACGGAAGCAATGCCAGCATAGTCGTTAATGTAGTCATTAGGATGGGTCGCAGACGTCTTCTTCCGGCCTCAGCCAACGCCGTGTTTACAGGCATACCTGCTCCACGAAGCCGGCTCGTTTGGTCAACCAATAAAATTGCATTATTAACCGCGATACCAACCAGCATTATGCAACCCACACCGGATTGCAGATTCAGCGTGGTTTCGGTCAGGAACAGAGTGAGGATTACACCGGTAGCAGCAAATGGAACTGCAAACATAACCACCAGTGGATCAATAAACGACTCGTATTGTGAGGCCAACACCATATAGACCAACAACAATGCCAGAACGATAGAGATCAGCAATTCGTTGTATGATTTTTCTTGCTCGGCAAAATTACCGGCAATCAACGTATCGTAGCCAACCGGCTTGGGTATATCACTGAGACGTTGCTGAATATCAGCGGCTACCGAGCCAAGATCGCGTCCGCTCACATTGGCCGTTATCGTCATCAATCGTTGCTGATCTTTTCGTTCAATGGTGACGGGTCCAGTGCCTGATCGAGTGCTAACTACATTACGCAGTGCTACACGTCCCCCATCAGTTGTGCGTACAGTTAGATCAAGGATTTCATCGAGAGAACGCTTTTCTGCATTTGCAAGGCGCAGAAGAATGCGATAGGAATTACCCCCAACCCGGTATTCGCCTGCTGTTGATCCTGCAATGGAAGTTTCAATAACCCTCGAAATATCACGTACGCTTAATCCTAGGTCTGCGGTCTTGGCTCTGTCTACAAGAATCTCGATTTGCGGGATTCCAGTTTCACGACTTAATTCGATATCGGTTATGCCCTCCACCCCTTCAATTTGCTTCGCGACACGCTTCGCTAAAACATCCAGAATTTGAAAATCAAAGCCCCGAACTTCAACAATAATACCGTCGGTCGTAGACAAGATACGCTCCAATAAGAATTGCCCCTGGGGAGCCCTTACACGAATCTTCATTCCGGGCACCTTACCTTCTATCAATTTTCGTAAATCTTGTGCAACATCTAAATTGGAACGTGCGCGATCTCCCGCTGACTTAAGAGTTAAGCGTATTTCGCCAGATGCAGTTGATCGGCCATAGGTTCCGGATGATGTCACACTAACTACAGAAGACACAGCCTCAGGGACAGCAGGTAATACCAACGCCTCCAACATACGTGTTTGCCGATCAAGTAATTCAATACGGGTGCCGACTTCCATAGTGCCACTTATTCGCACCTGACCTTCATCACTCGGTGGCATGAACTCGGTGCCAATCAACGGAACAAGCCCTAGACTTGCAACAAATATTCCTACAACCATGATAAGAGTTAAAAATCGTGCCTTGAGAACTGCATTTAAAAAATCCCGATAGACCAATGCAAATCCGCCGACATACGCGGTATTCGAGGCGTCTTTCGAAGCAGGGTTGGAGATCAAACGAGCACTAAGCACCGGCACCAAACTAAGCGCCACGAGAAGAGCGCAACTCAAGGAAAACATAATTATAAACGCCAGTTCCTTAAACAAGACTCCAGTTACGCCTTGTACGAAGATTAACGGCAGGAATATCACCAACGTTGTAACGGTTCCGGCTATAACGGCAGAAGTGACTTCGTTGGTACCGCTCACAGCTGCATCAACCGACGACAAGTGGGATTCCCTTCGGCTGCGGTATATGTTTTCCAGCACCACTACTGAGCTATCTACCATCATGCCAACCCCGAGTGCCAATCCGCCCAGTGTCATAAGGTTGAGGGTAAACCCACTGAAGTACATCAAGGCGAATGTTGCCACCACGGAAATTGGAATCGCAATTGCAATAACTGAGGTACTACGTAAGTCACGAAGAAATATAAACAAAACAATTAATGCTAGAAATCCACCGTAGAGAATCGAATTTGACACATTTGCTATGGCTCGTTCGATGAAATTTCCCTGATTAGTCACAGGGATTACACTGACTTGCGGGTAAGCAGCGTTAATCGCTTCAGCCTCGGCAATCACACGATTGGCAACATCTACCGTATTTTCGCCAGGTTGTTTACGAATAGCCAAACGGAGTCCTTGACTGCCGTTAACACGCACTATCCGTGATAGTCTTTCATGAGTATCACGTACCTCCGCAACCTGACGCAGTGTAACTAGGCTACCATCTTTGCGACCGACGACAGTATTCATTATTTCTTCGAGACTAGAGAATTCTGCTGGAGCGCGCAGGGTTACTTGATGTTGACCAGATTCGATCTTTCCTGCGGGCAGATCTAGATTGGCATCCCTTACCGCATCGATAATGTCGTCCATTGGCACACCATAGGCAGTGATGCGCGTAGGATCTAGTTCAATACGTATTTCTCGATTGAATCCTCCCCAGGGATCGACCTGTGCAACACCTGGAATACGTGAAAGTCGGTAACGAATCTGAGTTTCTACAATTTCTGTCAGCTCCACTGGATCCAGCGTGCTCGACACACCAAGAATAACCACCGGAAAGGTATCTATATCGAACTTAGATACCCGCACACTTCCTATCTCGTCCGGTAGTTCGCTGATTTCATCTTCAATAGTTGCACGAACATCAAGTGCAACTGTATCGATATTCGTGCCCCAGGCAAAGCTAACGCGTATACGGCTATTACCTTCATAGGACCTTGAAGTCATTTCCACCACACCGGGAACGGTGGCAATAATCTCCTCAACGATAGTAGTGACAAGTCGCTCCATAACAACCGGATCAGCGCCATCATAACTCGTACGCACCGTAATCGTCGGCAACTCTATATTGGGTAACAGATCGATCTGTAAACGGCTTAACGCAACGGACCCAAGAACAAGCACCGCTAGTGTAATCATCAGTGTAAAGACTGGACGACTTACGCTGGCGCTAGCCAGACTCATTGTCGCTCTCCACCTACCACATTGACCGCACTACCATCATCAAGCAATTGCTGCCCCAACACTACAACCAAGCCATCAATACTCCCATCAATAAGTTGAACCCGTCCATTTTGCAGAATACCTGGTTGAACCGGTTTCCATTGCACAGTTACACCATCATCATTCAACACAAACACCCCAGACTCATTATTTCGCGTAACTAAAGCTTGCTCTGGTACAGTAACCGCTGAAGCAGAGGCCTCAAGCTCTACGTTGGCCCGAATAAACATACCGGGCTTTAACCGATGATCCTTGTTCTCAACAGTTACCTCGACCCGAGCTTGTCGTGTCGCTTCGTCAAATACCGGTGATACTCGTGAAATACGTCCATTAAATTTTTCGTCGGGAAATGCGTCAACATCCAGAATAACAATTTGTCCCACCTGTAACTGGCCATAATCCCGTTCAGTAACCGATAACACGCCGTTTAGTTGGTCCAGATCAACAATTCGCAATAACGGCTGATTAGCCGTAACGGTCTCCCCTTCGTCTACATAACGTTCAGCTACCGCACGAAAATTACGCCCCCCCCTCCAATTCGCCCTCACCTCACTGTAACCCAGACGAATTCGCGCGGTTTCCAACTCTGCTTGTGCCCGAAGTATTTGCGCTCTAGCCACTTCAACATGAGCGGTTCGAGCTGAATAAGTTGCACGAGCAGCATCGTTTTCTGCGGCTGAACTGACGCCACGTTGCTGCAGAGTGGTGATTCGTTCGAGCTCTCGCTTAGCAATTTCGAGCTGACTCTTAGCCTCGGCAAGATTCGCACGGATAACGGCCAGATCTGCCTGATACAGTTTCAAAGACTGTGTATATTCTGCATTATCAAGCCGAACCACAACCTCACTCCGCTCAACAGTATCACCTAAATCTACCGAAATTTCTTCTATCCGCCCAGCCACTTTAGGCGCCACCACGAATTCGGATTTTGAATCCAGGGTACCGGTAAATTGTCGCAAGAGTTGGATCGACTGTATTGTTGCAGGTGCAACTTCAACGGCAGCTATTAACGATATGGAGTTTCGTTTTTTCTGCGGGCCATTTGGCTCTTTAAGCCGTTCATAAACGAGCCAACCGACGCCTGATATGGCAACCAGCAATAAAAGTCCCGTTGTGAACTTGAGTATTTTCACGAGCGTAATCAGAGTTTAGATATAAACTTTGTAGTATGCGCCAAAAAGCGATCTACGTTACGACTTACTATCCCCTAGATATGCGTTAGTAATCTTAGGGTCGTTTTTTAAAACTTTACCGGTATCATGCATAATAATCTTTCCATTTTCGACTACAAAAGCGTAATCGGCAATTTCCAGAGTTCGGTAAAGATCTTGCTCAGCCAGAAATATTGATATTCCACGCTCTACCAATGCTGGCATGACTTTAAATATCTGCTTTGCTATTGCGGGCGCTAGTCCTAATGTTGGCTCATCGAGTAAAAGCATCTTCGGCAAACCCATTAAGCCCCTGCCCAATGCCAACATTTGTTGCTCACCACCTGATAAGGAGCCGGCCAGTTGACGCTGACGTTCGTATAAACGGGGGAACAGATCATAAACCTCGGTGATCGTTGACTGCCAATGCTCCCGAGCTCTCACGTTCACCGAACCGGTGCGCAAATTATCTGCAACCGTAAGGTCAGAAAATACCAATCGTCCTTCGGGAACCATGATTAAACCTTTTTCTACTCGTGCATGAGAAGGCAATTTATCAATGACTTCCCCGTCAAAATGAATACTCCCTTTGGTATTTGGCAAAAGCCCTGCAATGGTGCGCATTAACGTTGATTTTCCAGCCCCATTAGAGCCCACTAAAGCTGTGACTTTGCTTGTCCTGCATTGTAAATCCATGCCGTGCAATACACCCACTTCACCATACCCAGACTCTACCTTGTGTACGCTTAGAATATCGCTCATGTATCGGAGGCTCCAAAATAAGCCTCACGAACATCAATATTCTGAGCAATTTCTTGTGGTGAGCCGGTGGCAATAATCTTGCCGTGATGCAGGACTACTACACGTTCAGAAAGCTGATTTAACGCCTTTACGACATGTTCGACAATAACGATGGTTAATCGACGTTGCAACTTAATCCGCTGAATAATCTCAATCATGTCATCCACTTCTCGAGGTGTCAGACCAGCCATAACCTCGTCCAACAACAATATCTCAGGCCCAGTGGCCAGAGCACGAGCTACTTCAAGACATTTACGTGCGGAAAGGGTAAGTTTACCTGCGAAAGTTTCCGACAATCCCTGTAAACCAACATCATCTAGGATATCCATGGCACGATCCCCTAAGGATGATGCAGAATCATATCCAGAATTACCGAATAGAATAGCTACCTCTACATTCTCTCTTACGCTCATCCCAATAAAGGGTCGCACAATCTGAAAGGTTCTAGCAATGCCCAAACGACACACTTTATCCGGTCGATAGCCGGTTATGGTTTTTCCCTTTAGCCGGATGATACCGTTACTTGGCTTTAAGTGGCCGGCAATAACGCTGAATAGGGTTGTCTTGCCGGCACCATTAGCACCCATCAAACCCAACGTTTCCGCTTTGTCAACCATAAGACTAACTTCGTCAAGCGCCCGAACACCGCCGAAGTTCTTGCCGATATTTTCAACTTCCAACAGATTCATTGAGAGTCTCTTGATCGTGCTGGCCATAATATTGCAGCAATGCCATTTGGTGCGAACACAACGAAAACGATCAAAAATAAACCAACAAGAATCATATAAATCTGAGGAATAGTAGCCCAGAACAATTCGGACAATAACAACAAAAACGCCGCACCCATGAATGGCCCACGCACATCACCACTGCCGCCAATAATCGCCATGGTCACTACAGTAAACGAAATTACCGGATTGAACACTTGTAGGACTTCAAAATAAGTCGATTTTAGCGCTATAACACCACCCACCATGCCCGGTATTACAGCAGAAAGAGTAAACGCTGTTATTTTATATTTCACAACGGGTACGCCAACGGTTTCAGCCGTTATTTCATCATCTCGAATTGCGCTGAGTCCTCGACCAAAACGTGATTGACTTACCAATTTGGTCATAAGGGTTGCAATTACCGCGAGTCCAATCATGATATAGAGCAACGTTTCAATAGTAGGGGCTCCAAATAATAATCGACTCGATTTTCCTATTGATGTCTCTACATTTAAAACTATATATTTAACCAGCTCTGCTAGTCCGAATGTGAGAATAACAAAGTAAGGCCCTCTCACACGCAAAACCGGTATCGCCACTAGCAAAGCTAGAACCCCGGCTACGACTCCACCCAGCGGAATCGAAACCCACAACGGCAACACTTTGAATGTTGAAGCCACTACGTACGCACCAATGCCATAAAAAACCACATGACCGAGTGAGATATAACCCGTCATACCTGAAAACAATGTCCAGCTCTGGGTAAGGGAAACCCACATCATTAAATTCAAGGCAACAATAGCCCAGTACGATCCAAACAAGTCTGGGACAAAAACCGTTAGTACTAAAGATGTTAAAAAGATAAGTAAAACACGATCTTTTAAAATGCCATTAAGTGCTGTCATTTCAGGAAGCTCTGGTTTTTCCGAACAGTCCTTGGGGTCGTAATAACAACACACCAACAAATAATCCGTAGATTAAGATAGAGCGAAAATTTGCCGACGTAAGCACAACAACATAAATCTCTACGAAACCAAGCAACAGACCAGCAGCGATTCCGCCTTTAATATTGCCCAGCCCGCCTAAAATTATGACTACAAAGGCGACAATTGTGAACGGAAATCCCATAAACGGCGAAATCTGCTCAGTCATACTTATTAATGCACCAGCAACACCTGCTATAGCAAAACCAATAGTGAAGCTTAAAATTTGTATTTTTGAAACATTGATACCAACTATCTTGGCGGCTGTCTTATTTTGAATTAAAGCAGAAATAGATAAACCATAGTGACTTCGATTTAAAAATAACACTACAGCAGATAGTAGTGTTACGGCGACCACCAAAGCAGCAATTCTATTGGCAGTCATCGATACACCTAACAAATGATATACCTCGTCCAAATGACGATACGCACGTGGTGATCCGCTAAATGATAATGCCACAACATTCTGCACAATGACCGAAACGGCAAAAAAAAGTAGTAATGAGTTGGCCTCAATCCGTTCAACGGGATGAACATTTTCAAGTTGATGACGGAAGATAGCAAAATAGAGGATGAGGCCGAGACCTGCGCAAATTAGTGCAATTAAGGGCAAACCGATAATCGGTGACAACCCGCTTAATGTAAAAAACCAGAATGCCGCATAGGCGCCCACCATTATTAAATCACCATGTGCAATATTCAATAGGCGCATAGTGCCATAAACAAGATTCAACCCAAGAGCCACCAAAGCATAGGTAGAACCTAATACTAAAGCCGAAAATAATAACTGGGGAGAAAGCAGAAGATCCATCAGCACTTCGTCATAATTACAAGTTGCTGATGGATAAACCGGAATACATTTGAGTTGAACAAGCAGATCAAAACGTATTCCAGTTAAAGGGTAGAGGAAACTTAGCGCGCTTTATAGGCTGCGGTAGCGATATTCTCAGGCCACACTAAATGCATGTCGCCACCTTGCAGCTGAAGAAATGCCGTTGGGGTAATAGAGTTCTCAACACCATCAAACTTTACGTCGCCATTTATAGTATCGAAGGTAGATGAAGATATAGCCGAACGTAGTTTGTCATGATCTAAGCCAGCTTTAGCAACGGCCTGTTGCAAAATTTCACATGACATATAAGCCAATGCAGTATCCAAATAATCCGGCTTCATGTCATAAGCCTCTACATACGCATCAAAAAACGGTTTAGCGCGACTCCAATTAGCCTGATGTGGACTCCAGTGACCCAGCGTAACCACGCCATCAGCTAGCTCCCCGAAAGCCTGAGAAAATGCAGAAATAGTTGGGCCTACTAAAAGAAATTGAAATGGCGCATCGATTCCGATTTCCTGAGATTGTCCCATATACAGAAAAGAATCAGCTGGATAAGAAAGTGCTATTACACCGTCAACATTTGCCGCCTTAATCTGCGTTAATAAACCGGTCATATCGGAAATATCAGGCGGATAACTTTCGTTAAGCGCAACCTCGATACCTACAGATTCCAAAGCAGGAACTAAAAACTGCAAGTTTTCTTGGGAAAATGGCAACACATTGGCGATGATCGCGACTGACGTCACGCCAGCTTTAGCAGCCATAGCTGCCAACTCCACGCCGATTCGATCTGGAATCGCCGATGTAGGAAACCAGATATTGCCAGGCTGAACTTCCCTAACCGCAACTGATGCCGCCGTATTTCCTATCATTGGAAAGCCATGACGCTCCACTACACCTGCAACATTCAGGTGATGCGGTGTGCCCCAAGGAGCCAACAAAAGATCAACGTTATCGTCAGAAATAAGTTTCTCATAGATTTGCGCTGATTTGGCAGGATCCGATTCGTCGTCGTACCAAACAAGCTCCACCGGACGACGTTCACCCGCAACATCAAGTCCACCGGCATCGTTTACTTGCTTAGCCCATAGCTCATAGGCTGTTACCTGAGAAGGGGCCGCTTGCGCAAACAGCCCCGTATTGGCAATGGAATAACCGATACGCACCGGATCCGCAGCTTGTGCTGCAAAAACGCCAAATGCGCTTACTAGCAACGTAAATAGTGAAACAATTTTTTTCATCTTGTACTTCTCCTAATTATTATAAAAACAATTCGTGTAGTTAAACTGCTATGGCATTATTGTTGGGTTAGCG
This sequence comes from uncultured Gammaproteobacteria bacterium, assembly GCA_905478855.1. Lineage (GTDB taxonomy): Bacteria > Pseudomonadota > Gammaproteobacteria > Arenicellales > CAJQKF01 > CAJQKF01. The sequence continues at coordinate 29,472 of CAJQKF010000039.1, read as the reverse complement.
TCGATCCGGAAGGTATATCTCGACGATCAATAAATTTCCCTCAGGAGACTTTCTGCATAAAGTCTTCTGCGGCTTTTACCCAAGTTCCATCTATCTCGCCACAGGCATAACTTGCACCCAAGTGATCACAATCATCCAACTGCTGAGTAGTTACTGATACACCCTGTAAACGCAATGTATCAGTAAATCTCTCGGCCTGACGTATAAGATGCGGAAAATCATTCTCACCATAGGATATCAAAAACGGTGGCGCCCCGGCCCGTATGTAGTTGATGGGTGACGCAGTGCCGTCATTGCCAAGTTCTTCACCACCCAGAAATCGGGGTCGCATAGACAAGCCAGAGTTTTCTCCAAATTCAAATGTTCCCGATACCGGCAGTACTCCCTTAATGATATTTTCTGGTAACGATTCCTTAGTTCCCCATGCCAGACACAAACCCAGTAAAGAGGCATAATGCCCTCCTGCAGAATGCCCTCCTACAAAAATTCGATTCGGATCACCACCAAATTCCGCAATCCTCCGATAAACCCGTGCAATTGCGGCACAACAGTCGTCAAATCCTGCTGGATACAAATGTATCGGCGCCAGTCGATATCCAACACTAACAAACGTGCAACCAACACGATTCAAAGCGGGTGCCATAAAGCTCATCCATTCTTTATAGCCATTGGTCCAACCACCGCCGTGCATAAAACACAAAACATTACCGTTTGGGTTCTGTGCTGGATAAATTAGCAACGATTGATAGGGATCATCTCCGTAACAAAGCTCATGACCAACAACATGTCCGGCCATAGCGGTAACTTTTTCGTGATAGAGAGTGCCGATTTTTGTAAACGGCTCCTGTTCAGGATAATCGTCAATGTTCATTGATATTTTCGTTGGCTGTTGTAAAGACCGTTAAAGACCCGCTCAGAAGTCATTGGCAAATGCCGATGTCGATAGCTGGTGGCATCAAAAACTGCATTCGCAATAGCCGCAGGCACTGCATTAATCCCAATTTCACCAGCACCCTTCGCACCATAGGGGCCATCGGGTTCAGGTGATTCTATAATGATAGATTCGATGTCGTACGGAACATCGGCAATAGTCGGCACTTTGTAATCCATCAGTGTCGGATTGGAAAGTCTCCCACCGTCCCACACCATCTCCTCAAACAATGCATAACCAAGGCCTTGCACAAATGCGCCCTCAATCTGAACTTCAACCAGTTGCGGATTAATCGCACGTCCTACATCCAGTGCGGACCAAGCTTTTAGAATTCGCGTCTGCCCGGTCACTTCATCCACCTCGACCTCGACGACCAACGCCCCAAAACTTAATACCCCGATACGTGGAAAGGGTAAACCTAAAGCTACGGCTCGCTTAGGATCCAAAGTATCCCGTTCAAATGCAAGTGAATGTTCACCGATAATCGGCCCACCTACTGCCCAGTGAGCTCGTGCAGAGATGGCGAGAAACGGCAAAACTTTATCAGTTCCTATAATGCCAACCACGCCGCCGTCGCGAAGCTCAACGTCTTCAATATTACAGTCAAACATCTCGGCAGCATGCTGCTTTATCTTAATTGCGGCTTTTTCTGCAGCGCTTTTTACCGCCCGACCGGTCATGTAAGTCACTCGACTTGCAGTGGTACCCCAATTATAGGGCGATCCATCCGTATCCGGGCTTGCTACTGAAACACTTTTTAAATCGACCTTTAAGGTTTCAGCACATATTTGCGCTAACACTGTGTCAGAGCCCTGACCGATATCAACCGCACCCGTATTCAGAGCAACACAACCGTCCTCAAGTATTCTTACAATAGCGGCTGAAGACAGCAACCCGGAGATATGTGCAGTAATCGCCATGCCGATTCCGGTTCGACGACCCGGAATTTGAGTTTTAGTCGAACGGATTTGATCACGCCACTCACTGGCTTTCTCAACGGCATCAATACATTGTGCCAATCCGGCGGACTCTACCTTTTGCCCAAGAAACCATGGATCGCCCTCACTAAGAATATTCTTTCGGCGAAGATCGATAGGATCAATTTCCAATTGCCGTGCTATCTCGTCTATCTGTTGTTCACCAGCAAAAGTAACCTGAGGATTACCGAATCCACGAAACGCACCAAAACGAATTTTATTGGTGTATACCAATTTCCCTTCAGAGTGCATATTGGGGATGTTGTAAGGGCCACGGGCCATCAGCAGGCTAAAACCCAGCACACCCGGGCTATCATCAACATAGGCACCGCAGTCGAGTAAAACCTCACACGAACGAGCAACTAGAGTTCCATCTTTCTTCGCGCCAGTCTTCATACGAATACGATAAGGATGACGAGCACGCACCATTTCGAAATCTTCTTCACGGCTTAATATCAGTTTTACCGGACGACCACACTTCATTGCCAGAGCAACCGTGATAGGTTGTATGTGGGGCTCCATTTTATTACCAAAACCCGCACCGATACGTGGGGTTAGGGATTGCAATCTAGACATTGGCAATTCCAATGACTCACAAACATTCGCCTGCACCCGAAATACCGATTGATTGGCAGACCACAATTTGATTCGTCCATTACCATCCATGTGTGCCACGGCACCACAAGGTTCTATGGATACATGAGCTTGGGCCTGAGTGGTAAATTCACCCTCAACGATCACGTCACAATGCTCCCATGCACTGGCAACATCACCCTCATCAAACACAGTGCGTGAGGCAAGATTAGCCTCAGAGCCTGCATCAAATACTTTAAAATAACTTTCCAGATCCGGATGTATGATCGGTGCATCAGCCGCCAAACCCTGCTCTGGCGTTAATACCGGCGCCAATGTCTGGTACTCTATACGGATTAAATCTGCTGCCTTGCGAGCCTGTTGCTCTGTCTCAGCCGCTACCGCAGCCACCGGCTCGCCAACATATCTAACACGATGTTTGGCAATGGCATGTTCATCCTTTATAAACGCACCCATACGGCCTTCACCAACATCATCTCCGGTCAGTACAGCGACAACACCTGGTGCTGCCAACGCTTCAGTTACGTCGTATCCAAGAATAAGCGCATGAGCGTGGGGACTTGCCAGGAGCGCACCATGAACCATATGCGGCGGGTAAATATCAGCAATATATTCAGCCTTACCGAGCACCTTTTCCCGGTTCTCCAACTTCGGTACAGATTTTCCAACAACACCCAACCCATGCGTATTCGAAACCGTATTACTCATGATGATAATTCCTTCGACGCTGCGATCACACCGTCGACAATTTTACGATACCCGGTGCACCGACAAATATTCCCGGATAGCGCGTTTTGCACATCCTTAAGATTCGGAGCAGGATTGTCTTTCAACAGTGCATAAGCAGAAATCAGCAGACCCGCTGTGCAAAACCCACATTGCACGGCTCCACAGTTATAGAACTGATTTTGTAATGCCTGCATAGTAGGATCGTCTTTATAAAAATCCAGTGTATGTACTTGCTTATTTTCACAAGATGCAGACAGGGTAATACAAGAGCGTTGTGGCGTACCGTCAATCATTACGGTACACGACCCGCATACGCCCTGGTTACAACCTCTTTTCGGACTGGTAATACCTAATTCGTCCCGAAGCACTGTCAAGAGCGTGTCATGGCCATCGGTTTCGAGTGCTTGGGATCTATTATTAACATTGATCGACATCATTGCCTTCTCGCCCATCATATGCCCCTGTTCTTTTCAAGCCCCGCGAAAGCATCGCGGACAAGCTGTGGTATTAAATTACGACGATACTCCGCACTACCCCGTACGTCGTCCACCGGGTCTGCAAGACGGGTTAATTGACCAGAATAACTATCAATCTCATTATCAGAAAAATTTCCCCTACCAAGAGAGAATTCAGCATGCTTGAGTCTTATAGGACTAGGCCCGCAACCACCAATAGCGATCCGAATGGTTTTTTCCGCGCTAGTAGATATGGCACAGCTTGCAACTGCATAGTCTCCCGACACACGCGCTACCTTACGGTAAGAGGAATAGCCATCACAGGAGGGCGGTAAAATAACTGCGGTAATTATTTCTCCATGACCGAGAACTGTCTCGTACCAATCCGTAATAAACTCATTAATGCCAATACTACGCGTGCCGCTTGGTCCGACAATTTCCACGCTTGCATCCACACAAGTCAAGGCTGCCAAATAATCAGCAGCCGGATCTGCATTGGCTAGCGAACCACCCATAGTCCCCATATTGCGCACTGGCATACTCGCTATAGATCCTGCAGCTTGGCGGAGAACAACCAAATTACCAGTGAGATTTTCACAAGCCGCTGTATCACGATGCCGAGTCATTGCACCAATACGAATTGAACCATCTGGCTGGATGGTGATACCCTGAATACCGTCTACTCGTTCCAAGCTAACATACTGTTTAACATCGATAAGACCTGCATTTCTCATGGCGATTAATGTAGCACCACCAGCGAGCGGTTGGCTTCCTGAAGTATTGCTGAGAACAGCAACCGCTTCATCTACTGTTTTTGGCCAGAGAAGTGCATTTTGAGTTGACACGGATGTGTTCGTAGAGTCTTCTTCGATCTTTTGAGCATACGCTTGCCCGGATGTTGTAGCTAAATTTTCGCTCTCTACTTTTTCGTCAATAGCGGAAAACTCAGCAGGACTGCCTTGTTCCAGAATGCCACTCTGAAAGTTAACTGCGAATTTTGCACTCATCTTCTCGACGTGTTTACGCATGATGCCCAGGCCAAATTTACCAAGTCGGCCGGTAATACTGACTTCAGATTCGTAGTCAACACGCGTCCCATCATCCAACTCTGTTAACCAAACACGATTTTCCGCGGTCAGGGTGCTGGTCCGACCACCCTCAAGACCACTGGTTTTGGAAAGCACCTCGAACGGCGGATTTTCCTCAACAACCTCGACGAGAAGATTGAACTTGGCTTTAACCACCCCTACACCAACTGCTACAACAGCCTGATAAGTAGCTGCATCTATCTGCTCAATACTTTCACATCCGGGAATGCAGGCTGCCATCAAGCCAGGATTGGTTATTCTCTGCCATACCTGTTGCCGAGACGCATTAACTTTAAAATTACCGTTTAAGTGCATTGGCCTAGTGACTATAGTTAAGTTTAGCGGCGCACACGGGGTACAATCATCTTAGGATCAACCAGACGACCCTCGTCCACTACTACATTACCATCTAGTGATATCGTGCATTCACGCATTGGCACATCATAATGACCACGAGTTATCCGTTTACCACCACCTTGAGTGTTAGGTCCAGTTGAAAACAGGAAATTTCCGGGAAAACATCGGGATGCAGCTCGGCTTCTCTCTGGAGCATCGCCAAATAAAGCGATTGAATCCCAACGACATTGGGGGTTCATACCCCATCCAAGATGAGATATCGCATATGGATCACGGTCACCTTCGAATTCTTCACCATCGGCAAGCCATTCGCGCATTAGAGCAGCATCCAAACCGCCTTCAATAGTGGTGATATGTCCATCTTCTATGGTCAGATGAACCGGATCGACGACGTATCTGCAGTACGGCAAAATAATCACATCTCCCGGCTGAATGACTACCGTGCCATGGCTACTGCCTTCATTTGGAAAAGTATGAATCAAACCGACGCCCCAATGATCAAAACGTCCTGGTTCGTCCGCCATCCCATACTGACTCATAACCGGATACTCGCCACGACTATAGTACAGATCAGTGCCAGCCTTGCTAGTTACATGAATCTCTTTAGTATTATGATAAATGTCATGAGCATGCAATACGGCTTGCTTTAACCCAGGCGGAGATTGCAGTTGTTCCAGATCATCCGGCGCATCAATGACCATCTGCACCCGCACACCGGCCTGCATTACGGTACGTAGCCAAGATGCAAATAATGGAACATGGAAAATTAGAATCATATCGCTGGCAAGCAGAGCCGCAAGCGTACCCTTACATTTGCCAACGGTAGGCACACCAACCTTGGTCCAACCTGGAATCATATTAACGCACATTTCGTAAATATCCACGCCCATCTCATCTGCTGCTGCAAATGCCGACTGAATATACTCACGACGTGTGCCAAGATCCGAGACAATAGCAACTGTCTCTCCCGCTTTGACATTGCACAGCTCAAACTGCTGTTTAAACAACATGGTCAGTTTAGCCGGATTGACTTCCATGGACCGAATGGATGATTCCATACGCAAATTCTCAATAAAGGTATATGATTTTAGATTATTAGAACAAGCTTAGAGCAAGTCGTCAATAGCGAATGATATTCGTTATAATGCCACTCTGATAAATAGGTCAGCTTAAGAGTGCGTGTAAAAAAACAGTCGGTATACAATGCTATTTTACAATCTGCTACTGCAGAATTCGCAGAACATGGCTATGTTAAATCGACTATCGGTAGAATAGCCGAACGTGCGGGTACATCGTCGTCAAATATTTATGTGTACTTCCAATGTAAACTTGATATTGCACTGGCAGTTTACGAATCATGGTTTAAAGCACAAATTTATAACCTAGTTAGAACCGTACGTAGGCAAAATATGCCGGAAGCTAAGGTGAAGAAACTGCTAGAAGGCTTGTGGAACAACATTCCAAAGCATAAAAATGGCTTAACCACTACATTGGTGCAAGCACTTTCTACTGCCACTCCGAGCGATAACTACAATCCAAAGTTACTGCAGTGGACTGAAAAAAAAATAGCTGAACTACTGTCCGAAAGTGTGACCGGCTCAACAGGCAACCAGGAAGAATTTACATCCATTGCCAACATTATAATGCTGGCATTTGATGGTGTAGGCTTACGTCACAATCTCAGCAAACCAGTTGACCACAGCGCAGATAGTATTCAACAGATGACTTACATGATATGTGCGATGGGGCTTAAGACGAGGAACTAAACCGGCTGGTTTCTAACACTGCTTAACGTACCATTAATCAGTTGTAATCTATTTAAGCAACACCGATTCCAATTGATCCGGAGTATCAATATCTAAGAGAACACCCTGATCATTTACCGCTATCTCTACAAAATCATCGAGATTATTATTTATAATGGCACGGCCACCGGTATCGCCTTGCAGATTTAATAACTCACTAAAATACTTACGCCCAAAGCCTACGGGATTTCCGCGGACACCTTGGAAAACTGGCGCTATGATGCTATTTGGACCTAGCTTCTCATATAGTTTAGCAACTGTTTTGACATTAACTCTTGGCATATCACCCAGCGCAATAAGAACAGCGTCTGATTCAGACTGTTCAGCAATACCACAGGCAATACTATGACCCATACCGAACTTGCTTTGCGTGCATTCAAGAACCCTAACATCCTGATTTTCTAGCAAATTATTCAGAGTTGAGGCACCCGGTGTTATTACAACAACAATATCCTTAAACACCTTTCGATAACATTCGATAGTGGTTAATAGCATTGGTTTGCCATTGTGCATGTTTTGCACTAATTTTTGTGTTCCGTATCTAGTGCTGGAACCCGCGGCTAATATCAAACAAGTCTTCTTCATTTCAAACCATTAGAATCTTATGACTCGTCTATTGCCAGAGGATCAACCTACCCACCTCGCAAAGTAATAAGCTCTGCCATAATAGACACCGCAATCTCTGCTGGAGTTCTGCTGCCAATTCTCAAGCCAACAGGACCATGAAACCGGGCAACCTGTGTCTTGTCTATACCCAACGCCAACAATCGCTTACGACGCAGTGTATTATTTTTTCTTGAACCAAGTGCCCCAACATAAAAGACTCCCAACTCCAATGCTTCCATCACTGCCAGATCATCCAGGTTTGGATCGTGGGTTAACGCCAAAACGATGCAACGCGAATCATCGCAATACGTTTTCACCACGTCATCCGGAGAACGATTATCGAATAAAACCTCTGGAATCCGCCAATTAGGATTTAAACTTTGGCGAGGCTCACACACCAATACTTCATAGTCGAGAGTTAAAGCCAAATCGGCAACCCTACGAGATAATTCTCCGGCACCAATAAGTATGAGTCTCCACACAGGTCCGAAAACTTTGGTTAGGTGTGTACCATCAAACGAGAAATCTGCATTCCGATCTGCCGAACTAATGGTTACTTCTGATCCTTCAAGATTGACCCTGCGACTAACACGTTGACGAAGCTCCAGTTGTTTAATAATGTAGCGCAAAGACTCTACATCGGTTAGCTTCTCGAAAACCAACTGTAACGTACCGCCACAGGTTAGTCCAAACCGCAGTGCCTGCGCTGCAGTTATTTCATACTGAAGCAGTTTCGAGGAATCATTGTTACGCAGAGTAGTCGTAATTTGTTTTTCTATACAACCTCCAGACACCGATCCATATAACTGCCCATCTTGTCTTACTATCGCCATCGCTCCAACGGGTCGAGGTGATGATCCCCATGCCTTTACCAGGGTAACCAACTCCACATCATAGCCACCATCAAGCCATTCCACAGCAGTTAACAATATTTCCTTATCAGTACTTTTCATCAGCGTCTTGACCTACTTTACAATTAGTTTTCGTTCTTACTTCGTTGAAACAGGTCGGACCTTAATTAAGTAAAAAAAAGAACCCTGAAACCAACGCTAATATTTTTGCCATTCTTAGCATATGAAAATCTTTGCAATACTATAGCGCCAAATGAATCGAATGCAGTCTCCTTATTTAAAACTGGTTTTTATTTTAAGCGGCTAGGTGTGCAATACGCTGTTACGTTAGTTAGTTAGTTAGTTAGTACAGTGCCAACCACTACTAGTGGTTCACCCTTCTGAACATTAACCACCACTAACTCGCCGGACGCCGGGAAAACTCCCGTTAGTGCCGTAATGTTTACTTGATGCGTAACGATAATTAGAGGCTTATCAAGTGACCCCGACCTAATCCACCTTTCCAACAATGCTGTTTGCTTTTCTTTGCGATCATATTTTTGATAAAACGAATTGAGTACTTCAAACGGCTGAGCTTTGCCAAAATCAAGAAGAGTTGCCGTATCTATACAACGGCACCATTGACTGGAATACACAAGTGCTGATGATATACCGTGTTCGCGAAAGCGCTCCCCAATTCTTGTAGCTTGTGCCCGACCCTCTTCAGATAAATTCCGTTGCGTAGTGCAATCATCCAGTTGAAAGTTCGCGGGATCGCCAGTACCCGGTGCTAGTGCATGACGAAGTAATGCAACATGACCACCCTTTTTTAATGCTGTCCATAGATGATGGTCATCTGATCCAATGGCGAAACCCATCGGTAACGTCAAGACAGACAATACTATCAATAATAGTAATAGCCAACTTTTTTTCAATTGTAATACGTTAATCGCAACAACCATACGGGTCAATAATTCACTTTCACGAAAAGCGAGCGCAAAATTTAAAATCTACTACTACACACTGCTCTATTGAAGAGGCTAGATAGTCTATAAAGTTCTGATCATTGGCACAACACACACCAATCTTATTTACATTTATGCGACATATTTTTATGCATAAAAATTGATTTAGATCAACTCAGAATCTACTAATCAGTCCTATAGTATATCGCACATGTTATAGGTGTGAGGTCAAGAAATCTATGTTAAAAAATCCGTCGTTAATAACACGTATTGCAATTGGGAAAGGACTAGGCCTTGTTGTTGGATTGGCCGCGTTTATTTGTTTACCTTATTTTCTGCCAGAGGTTGTTTCGCTAACCCGTTGGGGCATTTTGCTTTGGTACATTACGGTTGGGGCGATTATCGGCGTATTTGGTGTATTTACCTATCATCCCATTCTAAAGCTACCTATGCCTTGGTGGTTTCGCGCGCCACTTATTGGCGCGTGGATGAATTTCGTACTCGTATTTTTTGCCTATGATGTGATGTTTGATATGATGGCGCGAGTATTTGGAGAAAATGGCCTGTTTAGTTCCCCGTTCTGGTTCGCCGCTGAAGGAGCCATTATCGGCTTAGTTATCGGCTACTTTGCAACAATGTTTGGCGGGGAAGGAAGAGAAACTATTGATAAATGAGTTCGCCTTCGTCGTTATAAACTAGAAGATTTGTTGAAACCGTGAGGCAAATCTTAATAATTTGTCACTGCAAAAAAATTTTACTTTAATTGTAAACTACTGTGCAATAGCTGTTGATATCGGCAACGGCATATCCAATTCGTCCATTACTGAACGCAATCGATCAGGATAATCGCTAATGATCCCGTCGACACCCATTTTGATTAGTTCACGCATTCGTGGCATATCGTTTACAGTCCAGACGATCACACTCAAACCCAGCTGCTGCGCCAGTTGAATATTTTCGCTGCTAACCTCCTTATGATACGGGGACCAGATGTCACCACCAACGGCCTTAATAGCACGAGGCGCACTTCCTTCAAACTCATCAATATCGATACCGGCTAACCAAGCTGATTTGCCAGGCTCACCGATCTGTAAATTGTTTAGCCATTTCTGGCTTGCTGTTAAATAAGCGGTTTTTATTTTAGGCATTTGTGATTGAGTTTCTTGAAGCACACGCCAATCAAAAGATTGAATAATCACCCGTTCTTCGACTTTATGATTTTTAATCTCACTCAGTACTGCGCTTACAAACGCAGGCGGTAAAAATGTTTCCTCTGGATGATTCGGGTTTATTTTAAGTTCAATATTAAAGCGAACAGATGAATTTCCCGATCGTCTTACCAACTCAAATACGTCTGCAAGAGTGGGGCTTTGTGTGCCGTCTACCGACTGCTGCGTGCCAAAGCGTTCCGCGTAGCGGCTATCCGGATTAATTCGACCCACATCATATGTCTTAAGGGTTTTTAAATTCATTGTTGAAATAGGTGCACTACTCTCAACCAACCACTGACCATTAGCATTGCGCACGATTTCCGGTTCGAGTCGGGGATTATGTGATAACACCACATGATTATCCACGGTGAGTCCAACATCCATTTCTAGTGTATCAACACCAATGCCAAGTGCAGCTGAAAAACCTGGCAAGGTATTCTCAGGCATCAATCCCCGCGCCCCACGATGCCCTTGAGAATCAAAACCAACCGCAGAGCTCGCGCTAAAAGTCAGCGCTACAGACAATACCACTACCCACACCTGTAAGGTGCTTAACGAGAAAGTCATTACAATCAATCTAGACGTTTTTCAGTCTGCGGATCGAATAAATGAATCTTATTTGGAGAGATGCGTACGGGAAGAACTTCACCGGGATTAAAGTTTTGGATACCAGAAAGACGTATGGTCATGTCGGCCTTAGCCTCGCCAAACGAGCCATGAACTAATGTATCGGCACCCAACTGCTCAACCAATCGAGTTACCATGTCTCGTCTATCATCATCGCTACTAGCAATCTCAAGATCTTCTGGTCGCATACCGAGAACCACTTCCTTATTCGCAAACGATCTATAAATACCTTCTGGTAATTTGAATGAAACCCCGCCGATAAGATCCACAGAATCACCATCTGCGCTAACTTTCGCGTCTGTAAAATTCATCGCTGGTGAGCCGATAAATCCCGCTACAAAAAGTGACGCCGGTTTTTCATAAAGCTCAATAGGAGTGCCAAGCTGTTCAATGCGTCCGAAATTTAAAACCACCAAACGATGCCCGAGTGTCATCGCCTCTGTTTGGTCATGTGTTACGTAGATGCTGGTAGTGCCAAGCTGTTGTTGCAATAGCTTGATTTCGATACGCATTTGCACACGTAATTTTGCATCTAAATTTGAAAGCGGCTCATCAAAAAGAAAAACACTGGGTTCACGAACAATCGCCCGACCCATTGCGACACGCTGACGCTGCCCTCCACTAAGCTGGCGAGGCTTTCGAACCAGTTGATCCGCTGTCAGTTCCAATATGTCTGCAGCTTTATTTACACGCTCATTAATCTCGGCTTTTGGTATGCCCCTGATTTTAAGTCCGTACGCCATATTCTGATACACACTCATATGCGGATACAAAGCATAGTTTTGGAAAACCATGGCAATGTTACGATCTGCAGGTTCCAATTTGTTCACTTCTTGGCCATCTATACTAATAGTTCCAGAGGTAACCTGCTCCAATCCCGCAACCATCCGCATTAAAGTGGACTTACCGCAGCCAGAGGGGCCGACTAAAACGATAAATTCACCGTCGTCAATCTCCACATTGACATCGTGAATGGCCTTAAACCCGTTTGGATAAACCTTCCCAATATTATTTAGTTGAACTGTAGCCATACGATTCTCTTATTTCTCTGTCTCGGTGAGGCCTTTGACAAATAATTTTTGCATAAATACCACTACAACAACCGGTGGCAACATAGCCAGCAACGTAGTCATCATAATAATGTTCCATTCAGGCGCCTGCTCCGCCGTCTCCAGCATCTGCTTAATCGACATAACGACGGTAAACATGCTCTGATCTGTAGTAATCAGTAACGGCCATAGATATTGATTCCAACCGTATATAAAAAGAATCACGAATAAGGCTGCAATGTTGGTGCGGGACATTGGTAAAAGAATGTCAAAGAAAAACCGCATTGCGCCTGCGCCATCAATACGTGCTGCCTCGAGTAATTCATCAGGAATAGTAAGAAATGTTTGGCGAAACATAAAGGTCGCCGTAGCCGACGCTATTAACGGAATACTCAAACCCCAGTAGCTATTAAGCATATTAAGATTCGCAACGACTTCGAACGTCGGGATAATTCTAACTTCAACCGGGAGCATTAAGGTGATAAAGATCATCCAAAAGAATCCCATACGAAACGGAAAGCGGAAATAGACGATAGCAAATGCAGACAATAACGATATGGCAATCTTACCAATGGCTATCATTAGCGCCATTACCAAGCTGTTAAAGATCATCATACCAACGCCGCTATTTGAGCCACCACTGATACCCTTATTTAGCGCCTGATCCAGATTCGCAAAAAATTGGTCACCCGGCAACAATGGCAGCGGGACCTGCACCATTCGCACCGCATCATGAGTCGCTGCAACAAAGGTTATCCAGATAGGGAAGGCAATAATAGCGATACCAAGAATCAGTACGGCATGACTTAGGAATGTAATAAAGGGCCGGTTTTCAATCATGAATACTCAACCGTCTTCTCAATATAACGAAACTGAATCACCGTTAGCGCGATCACGATCGCCATGAGCACCACCGACTGTGCGGCCGAACCACCTAAATCGAGTCCAACAAAACCATCGTTGTATACCTTGTACACCAAAATCTCGGTTGCCTTGGCTGGACCACCCTGGGTAATGGTATGCACAATGCCGAATGTATCAAAAAACGCATACACAATATTCACGACCAGTAAAAAGAAGGTTGTGGGTGAGATCAACGGAAATACAATCGTTGCGAAACGACGCACCGGACCTGCACCATCAATCGCCGCGGCCTCGATAAGTGATTTCGGAATCGACTGCATGGCTGCCAAAAAGAACAAAAAGTTATAGGCCACCTGTTTCCAGGCAGCAGCGATTATAACCAGAGCCATGGCCTCGTTTCCATTGAGTTTATGGTTCCAATCATAACCAAACATCGATAGGCCGTAGGTCAAAATACCAAGGGTTGGGTCAAACATAAAGACCCATAATGCACCGGCCACCACCGGCGCTACGGCATAAGGCCAGATCAACAGCGTGCGATATACCATAGCCGCTTTAATCACACGATCTGCCATGGCAGCAAGTATCAGCGAAAAACCCATTGATATACTGGCAACCAAAACAGAAAAGAATATTGTACGTTTGAAGGTACCTAAATAGTGCTCATCCGCAAACAATACCTCGAAGTTCTCAAACCAGACAAATTCGGAGCTCAAACCAAATGCATCTTCAATTAATAAAGATTGGTAAAGCGCATGACCCGCCGGCCATATAAAAAACACAAGCGTAATGAGTATCTGCGGAGTAACCAGCAAATATGGAATATAGGAAGGGCCGAAATGAACCTGCTTCAGCATTAGTAAATACGTTTAACAAAAAGAAAAAAAGTCACCCCAAGTCTTCATTGGGGTGACCACAAGGTATACCACTAATTATTTATTAGCACGGTCGAATTTACGCAATAGAGTATCGCCACGCTCAGCTGCGTCATCCAGACCTTGGGCAGCTGTTTTACTGCCGTTCCAGATAGCCTCCATTTCTTCGTTGATTACATCACGAATTTGCACGAAATTTCCGAATCGAATGCCGCGAGAATTAGCCGTTGGTGTATTCAGGCTAAGTTGTTTAATCGCCGTATCCGTGCCTGGATTTGCATCATAAAAACCCTGAGTCTTAGAAAGTTCGTACGCTGGAGTGGTAATTGGCACATAACCAGTTTCCTGATGCCACCACGCCTGTACCTCAGGGGAAGATAGATAGGTCATAAACTTAGCTACGCCTTTATATTCGCTATCTTCGCCGCCTCTGAGCACCCAAAGTGTCGCACCACCGATAATTGAGTTTTGAGCTTCTGCTCTCACATCCGTATCAACTGGTAACATGGTTTGACCGAAGTCAAACTCTGCCTGCTTCTTCACAGAACCGTAATAAGCAGATGAGTTCATCCACATACCGCACTCACCAGTGGTATACATTGAGAGGCTATCCCCACGTCGACCACCATACTTAAACAGATTGTCTTTTGACCAATCAGCAATACTGCCAATACGCGCTTTTACATGATCATTGTTAAAGGTAAAGTTGGTATCTGTACCGGTAAAACCGTTCTCTTTAGTGCCTACAGCCAGATCATGCCAAGAGCTGTAGTTTTCAATCATTACCCAAGACTGCCAACCAAACGAAAATCCGCATTTATAACCCGCGGCAACCAATTTTTCCGATGCATCCTTCATGTCGTCCCACGTTTTGGGTGGACTCTCAACGCCTGCCTTCTTAAACGCATCGTTGTTATACCAAAGAACCGGTGTAGAACTGTTAAAAGGCATTGACAATAATTCGCCTTCAGAAGTTTGGTAATAACTAATCACTGCTGGCAGAAAAATTGACTTATCGAACGGCTCACCAGCATCTTTCATAACTTGCTCAACAGGGTACACAGCACCTTTGGCCGCCATCATAGTCGCAGTACCCACTTCAAATACTTGCACAATATGTGGCTGCTCTTTCGCACGAAATGCGGCGATTGCAGCAGTCATGGTTTCTGTATAGTTACCTTTATAACTGGGTACTATCTTGTAATCCGCTTGGGACGCGTTAAAGTCATCCGCGATCTTGTTTACTCGCTCGCCGTTAACACCGCCCATGGCATGCCACCACTGCACCTCCGTAGCCGCCATTGTAGATGCCGCAAAACCCGAAAGGGCCACAGCTAAAATTGTATTCAAAAGTTTCATTAATATATCTCCAATTATGTAGCAGGAATTTTTTCTTTAGTTTTTTAGTCCAGCATTATAAGCAGCAAACATGCCACATGTAACACTCCGGCCGATACTCTATTCTAGTTCAGGATGTATTGCAAAATTTTGACATGAATCAACCCAGATCAAAATGTTCAAGGTTTTTCCGCAGATTGGCCCAGTCGACTAAGTGATAAAACCATAATTTTAAACGTCAGTGATAAAAAATTGAATTTCCATGAAAAAAGTCACTAGTGAACAAATATAGACCATTTTTTGCCGACTGTTGGTTGAGTAACGCAGATGAGATATACACAATTAACTTACACTTTTTCATAAATAAAACTAAATTCAATATAAACGTGGATTCAATAACAGAGAAATAAAGCATAACCGTGATTTGATGGGTTATAGACCTAAAAAAGCCAGTATCTGACTGGTGAACGTCGATAAGAAAAAATGAACCCCGTATCGTTTATCACACTACAACGATCACTCAGAAAGAAGTTAATTCTGCTATGACTCGATTAAACAATCGAGCCTAAAATACCTTTATATAAAAACGCCTAATCAGGTGTTCTTAAGTATCAATCCAAACGTTGCACTTACTGGTTTAATCCAAGTCCCTTATTGATTCACCATAAAAATGGTTGGCAATCAATAGTTGAATATCTTTAGAATCGCTCACTACTTCAGTGGAAAATTAAACCAGTCAATAATAACGAATAGACATATGGGGAAAATTAAGTTTTCTTCTTATAAATTTTTAATATATCCCACCGAAGAATTAACCGATTTTTACAAATTCGACCTGAATTCGGGCTTGAAAAAACAGATTTTTTAAGCCAATCATCCACCTTCAGCTAATTTTTCAGCACCCATTTTCTCCATAGCGCAGTTTGATATTTAACAGAATAAAAAATCTCGTTCTCTTGCCGTAATTGTTGGGTTGCATGTTTGAGAGACTGAAATTTTTGCTCATCCAAGAATAAACTAACAATTCCTTGCGAAAAGGCATCAGAAGTATGACTTCGAATTATGAGTGCATTCTTTGGGTTAGCCACGTCACAGAAGTCAGCATCATTTGGGACAATAGCGGGTAGTCCACAACTCATGGCTTCAATCATTGCCATTGGCAATCCATCACCCTGAGATGTCATGATGAAAACCTTAGCGTTTTGGTAAAACTTAGGCAATTGGCTTATAGACTGTTTACCTGCAAAGCAGACTTGCTCTCTAACTTTCAAGGCTTCTGCTAACTTTTCAAGCTTGGTTCGTTCAGACCCATCGCCCACAATAAGTAGCGTCAGGTTAGGGATTACCTCGCTACTTTGTGCAAACGCATTAAGCAATAGATCAACTCGCTTGTAAGGTGAAAGTAAACCTACGTAGATCAAGTCGAACTCCGGCTTCCTAATGTCATCAGGACAGAAGAGATCAAAGTTATGAATATTCTGGGGCGAAAATAGCCGCTCAGACGGGATCCCCTGCTGGGTGAGCCAGCTAGCCATTTGCGTGCCCCGTACTGCAATAGCTTTTGAGTGACGGACGGCATGAAGTGTTAGCCCACGACCGATTTGCCCAGGAAAAGTAAGACGAAGGTCATTTTTCCCCATGACATGTTGAATAACTGGGGTCTTGGTAAGCTTGCCAATCAACCAAGCGTATACTCCGTGCGGAACCGTGCCAAATGCTATAATGACCTGAGGACGTTTAAAGATTGCTAGGAACATAAGTGTTCCTAAGCGCCATAGTTCCGCTAAAGGAAGAAACTTAAGAAATAGAGTTGGTGGAGTATGACAGTTTATTTTTTCTCCTTGATAATGAACTCTGCGCACTAGATCTATTTCGTTAACTTCAGAAATTGATTGTAGAGGTAAAATCTTCGAGGTCAACTTGGCATCAATCATGCCGGCAATAACAAGAATACGCATGCATACCATTAAGTATTGTGATTGCATGAAGTATAGTGGTGTTAACTGAAGATTTCAGCTGATAATCTGCAACCATTGGTGCAACATAGTATTTTTTGAGGTTCTAAATTATTGCGGCATCATCTGTTAAAACCATCATCTATGGAACCTTAAGGCACGCGCTATCAAACAGTAAGACAACATTATTTTTCTTAATTCCGTCTAAAAAACCAGTTCAAAGATCTAGACTAGAAAATTATTTTTACAAGGCGATTCAGCAATAGTGCCAAAAGCCCTCTAAGCTAATATAGATTCGCATGTGATATAGTTTATTGAATATAGGAATGGTCCCCATGTGTAAAGACTTTGTCCGAGACTTCCTAGAAAGCAAAGTTAAACTTTGACGCAACCGTAGTATTGTTTCAGGTATGAAATTCTAGTGTTGAAAGAACCACGTACATCCAGAAAAACTAAAGTTGCGATTCTCAGTGTCACACTAGCACAGGGTGGTGCAGAGAGATTTGCGAGCACCCTTTTACAAAATATCGATCTAAGCCTGATTAAACCAACTCTCGTTTTATTTAGGAAGATAATTGATTATCCGCTACCAACTGACATTCCAGTTATTTTGTTGAATAAAACGAATAAGTGGAAAACTTACTCTGCTGCACGCCGCTTAGCAAAATGGATAGATCAAGAGAAACCAGACATTATCCTATGTAATATAGTTTCTACCGGACTTTTTATGGGTATCGTCAGGCTATTCTCCAACCATCAACCAAATAAATGGATTGTTAGGGTGGGATCACCTCCAGAGTATACCGATAGATTTCTTATCTGGATATTGCATCGCTTATTTCTGCAAAAGGTTGACTTATTCATCGCTAATTCAAATGCACTTGCGTTAAATTTTATAAAAATATACCCGTTTGCAAAAGGTCGAGTTTCAGTTATTGAAAATGCAATTTGTATCGAAACGCAAGCCTCTGAGACTAACGCTTGTAATGCCCAGCTACCTGATCAAACAATTCCTGTGGTCCTTTTTGTAGGGAGGCTTAATTCGGTAAAATGTCCGGATGTTTTTATCGCCGCATTCGAAATTCTTCTGCAGCAGACTGATGCACAGTTATGGATTTGTGGTGCCGGTCCACTACGCTCGAAGATGGAAACCCAGATAAGAAACCTAGGCATACAAAATCGAGTCCACTTTTTAGGTTTTAGGAACGATGTACATCAAATTATGAAGATCGCCAAAGCACTCGTATTAACAAGCAAATTGGAGGGAGCGAACAACGCGATTATAGAAGCGCAATCACTAGGGTTACCTGTGGTATCTACAAATTGCCCAGTTGGCCCAGCGGAGATAATAGATAACGAAAAAAGTGGCTTTTTAGTAGAGATCGGCGCAACACGACAGATTGCGGAAGCATTACACATACTAATTACCGATACGTCACTAAGGAAAAAATATTCCGAATACGCCCTGAAAAATGCCCACCGCAAATACTCGATAACCCCGATTATGGCAAAGTGGCACAGCCTTTTAACGTCACCGCAAAGAACGCAAGTGACTGGACACCCCGAAACCGAGAACAGTTTTTCTAAAAAACTCTCATAAAGATATATTACTCTGGTGTTTAGTAAACAATAAGTGTCATGGCCTAATGACACCAGACACTAAAATAGGCGATAAAATTACCACCAGAGAGGTGCTCAATGAAAAGACAACGTCGGTCATTTTAGACCAAATTTACAAACGAGACAGCCTGTTTGGCAGTTGCTCAAGTTATTCGATAAGCCTAGCCAGCCGTTCACTGGGAATTGGTGAAACAGCTCTAAAATGCTGGGTTCAACAACTTCAACTCGAACGCAGAAGTATCACCCCGATCAAAAAAGCATTTACAGCAGACCAACAGCATATCCAGGGTCTGGAAGTGCGTGTCATGCGTTTGGAACAGCAGAAATCTATATTACAAGGTGCTCTTGGGGTAAAACAGCCTACCGATCTCTTGATACCGGACGAGATGAATCACACATATTACGAGCAAGTAGGAGCGCAAGAAACAATCGCAATGATTTGTGACGCATTTGAAGTTAGCCGGTCTCAAGGTAAGGATATGAACAAGCTTGAACTACTTTTACAACTAGCATTATTCGAACTTCTTTTCACAACTCTTCTATCAAAACGTGGGAGTCATGAAATAATATTTTTAACTTATGGTAATGAATACTCGGGCGCATATCGGCTTCTTGTAATGATTGTGATTGGCTCTGCAGGAGTCAGTTGTTTTTTTTCAAACACAATAAGCCAAACGACAGATTAGAAGAATATTCCCAAATTATGATCGACCAAAAACTAAAAGACTTTTTATCATCATTTTGAAGAGGATTCGTGTTTCTCTAAAAAATAAATTTCCCAGAAGAGCTACAAATACTCTGGAAAGAAACGTCGCCCAGGCGGCACCGTAAATACCGTACTCGGGTATAAATAGAACATTGAGCATAATATTTAGAATCAGACCCATCAGAGTCATGACGCTTACCAGCTTTTGCTTATTTTTTACAATAAACCAGCAGAAAGATGCTTGACCTAAAAAAACAAAAACAGATGCGAGTGCGTGAATCGATAGCACAGATGCTGAAAGATTAAACGCTTCACCAAATATTGTTAATATTATCCAATCGCTAAATATCACGACTAAAAGGGTTATAGGCAACGAAATTATAACCATTACTCGAAATAAAACTTGCAACTTGAGATCAAATTCTTTTTCCGAACGTTCGTAAAGCCTGTGAAATGCTGGCATTAAAGATGCAGTCGTAGCAAGTGCCACGAAATACCACATTTCTGAAATCAAAACAGCTGCACTGTAATAGCCTAGTTGCGTTTGCCCTAGTATTTGACCAATCATTATTTGATCAATTCGATTAAACGCACTTGCAGAAAGCACCCATATAATCAACGGCCATGATCTATCAATAAGCGACTTTGCAATTGGGAACGAGACGTTTAAGGTTCCAAATTGATTTTTTTGTTTTATAAAAACTCGAACTATTAGGATTGCAGCAAGAACAGATTCCGCTAAAATAAGAAAAACGAAATATATTAACGTAGACTCCGAGAGTATAAATATTACTTTCAGCACCGAAACAATAGTGAATGCAATTCCTTCGGTAATAACTGTTCTCTTTGACTGCAGCTGAGCTTCAAACCAGAATCGGCAAGTATCACTTACACGAAAAAAGATGATTAAACCAAAAACACAGATAATCTGTCGCTCAAATACATTGTCAGAATGCAGATAAAATACCAAAACCAATAGCGCAGAATATGCAATTATGGCTCCCAAAAACAATAAAAGAGTTGCAGTGCCAATTGTTTTTTCTTTTGATTCAGGGTCTTTTACAAGGTTCTGAATCACAATGGGTTTTAACCCTAGTGAGGAAAATGATAAGAATAGTCCTACCAAAGCAACAACATAGTTTAAGAGGCCGTAAGATTCAGGACCTAAGTAACGCGCGAGCCAAACACCAACTATTGCTCCGACAAATAATTTAAATACTCGGCTGGAATAAAGCCAAAGAATGTTAGCAAGTTCCTTACGTCCATTCACTAAAAAATTAGTTTTTGCCGATCCGAATTGATTATCTAAGCGCAACAGGAACTTATGGAGACTTAGCATACTGATTGCTGATTAATCACTACCGTTTTATATCGAGTAGAACATTATTGAGTGAAACTAGCGCTGCAGTGTAAATTACTTCACTCTGAGAGATTGGATACAGATAACAAAAACATTATGTTATTTAAGAACCGCAGGCAAGTAAACGACTTTATTATCTGAATAATTAGGTTGAACGGAGCTTTCGCTTTTGGATGACGCTACTCCGTTAGCGATGAAAATCCTTTAACGTATATCCGCAGAATAAGGAAATAACGCTTTCAACCGATACCAGTAAGTATACAACGATCGACTCACTTAAGAACACATCTGACCTCACTTTTCGCCAAATCAACTAAGTACTTGTAGAGCTCCTCCTCAGTGTCAGCCAGATATATCTTAAGATTAACTGCCACCTATTTTCAACCTTTCTACATAACATGATTAATGAAATAACGAAGCATACCCAACAAGGGGCTGCATCTGAGTTTCAAAGCCAACACTTTTGTAACTTCTAGATACGCTGAAATTAAAAACCACCTTTGCAGTCGCAAACACTCCATCATCTATGTCAACCGTTTTATATAAAGCCCATTAAGAATACCGAATCGCTGAATGGTCATACAGATAGGGATATTTACCGATAAAGTTTATGGTTAGTACTAACTCTTGTTTAGACAAAATTCCTTCGATAGTTTGCTCATCCGGCTCTGCCGATTGTTTCCTGTTATCCTACATACGAACCTTATTTAGCAGTTAAGGTTCGGAAGAAATACATTTTAATTTACGATATCTAAGTTGAATATTCTAACGACTCAAAATCAACTCCATCGATTTCTCAAAGAAAACACTATCGTCCTCCGCTAGTCGTTCAAGCTCATCAAAATGATCGGCTGTTGGAACATCGTAACGCTCCATGTATCTCTCCGCCGTTTGGTATTGCTTCACATAATCGTCAGACTGACGCAAAAACTCTGCTGTCTCTCCTCCACCGACCACTACCAGTTGCGGTGCATTGGTTGTTGGTGGAAGAAAGCAAGGGCTTTCGGCATGGGACTCTGCAATATCCATTTGCGGGCCGTCGTTGATGCTCGTATGTACCAGTGGTTCCAGTTCGAATAAGCCAGAAATTGGGATGCCGGCACGAATCAAATCCAGTGGTAATTCAGAATCAAACTCAGGCCAGTTAGTTGCCATCATCATGGCAGTTAAATGACCACCTGCAGAATGCCCGGATACAAATAATTGTTCTTTAGCAAAACCGAGATCAGCTGCATGGTGCCACAACCAGGCTATGGCCTTACGAATCTGCGGAGGAATATGCCCCATTCGTACCGCTGGCGTTAAATCGTAATTCAAAACGGCTACCGAAACCCCGTGCTTTATAAATGACTCGGTAATAAAACTGTACAAACTTTTATCACCACGTTGCCAATATCCACCATGAATATAAACCAACATAGGGCCATCAGGGTTTCCCCCTGAAAACCAATCGAGTTTTTCACGATCGCCCTCGCCATAAGCCAAATCAATTCTGGCACCCGTTACTTGCCGTTGTGCTGCGCTGCGTTTTATCCAACGTTGCGCTAATTCAGGAAAATCATCTCCGCGACGAGCTATCAAGTTGTACTCTGCTTCCAGAGTCTGTGCATCCATTCCTTTGTATAAAATGGTCATAAATTATTCTCACTCTAAAATGCTACGTTGTTTGCACCTTTTAATGCCAGCCGTTGTCTAGCCTCATCCGGTGTTGCAATGGTCATGGAAAGATCTTCCAGAATCCGGCGGATCTTGGTTACCTGTTGGGCATTAGTTTGCGCAAGCTCCCCCTTACCCAGGTAAAGGCTATCTTCGAGGCCTACACGTACATTTCCACCCATGGTCCCTGCTCTGGTTACATACGGCATTTGAAAGCGCCCTGCGGCCAGTACAGACCACTCGTGATCATCTCCAAACAACTTTAATGCCATGCGACGCATATGCATCAAGTTCTCTTCATCCGCGCCAATTCCACCAAGAAGACCAAATATTGTTTGCACAAAGAACGGTGGTTTTATCAAACCACGATCCACAAAATGGGCAAGATTATAAAGGTGACCAACATCGTAACATTCGAACTCGAAACGTGTGCCACAGCCCTCACCTAATTTCTGCAATATGGTTTCAATATCCTGAAAAGTATTTCTGAAAATAAAATCACGAGTCATATCTAGAAACTTCGGCTCCCAATCGTGTTTCCAGTCAGAATACTTATCTAGCAATGGATACAAGCCAAAGTTCATTGAACCCATGTTAAGCGATGCCATTTCCGGGCTTGCACGCATTGCGGCGGCGATCCGTTCATCTACTGACATGCCCGGTCCACCACCGGTGGAAATATTTACCACCGCATTAGTTGCTTCCTTTATCTTCGGCAGAAACTGCATAAAAACTTCCGGATCAGGTGTCGGACGACCGTTCGCCGGATCCCGCGCATGAAGATGCAAAATGGCAGCACCCGCATCGGCTGCAGCAATGGCCTGAGTCGCGATTTCGTCCGGTGTTATAGGCAGAAATTCCGACATCGTTGGCGTATGAATACTGCCGGTAACAGCGCAGGTAATTATGACTGGTTTCATACTCATATCTCTTTACAATGTAGTTATTCAAACCCAGTATAAGCAATCTTAAAAGAATATCAAAGAAGATCACCAACCCGGAATAGTGAGCCATGTCCCGACTACCAGCATTCAATCCAGATCAATTAAATAAGAGCCAAGAAAAAATCTATAACGATATTATTTCGGGGCCAAGAGGAAAGTTTGGTGGACCCTTCTATGCTCTCATTCAGGCACCTGATATTGCCAATGAAACTCAAGTTTTAGGAGCGGCTCTTCGTTTTAATACAAAACTTAATGCCACTTACCGAGAGATTGCCATATTAACCGCCGCGCGCCACTGGAGGAATGAGGTTGAGTGGAATGCCCATGTGGTGATTGGGCAAAATACTGGATTAACCGAGGCGTGCATTAGTGGAATCCTTACAGAAAACATGCCAACCACCGTTTGTAATAACCAACAGTTAGTCTATAAGTTTTGTCTTGAACTGTTAGACCACAAAAAGGTGTCTAATGAAACCTATACACACACAGAAGCGTTAATTGGAATAGAACAGTTAGTTGAACTGGTTTCCATACTTGGCTATTTCTCAAGTCTTGCTATGTTATTAAACACCTTTGAAATTGCAGCAGATCCTAAAGACGGAATACCACCGCAATCATTATTCTTAAATAGCCTTTAGTTTTATTTTGATCTTAATAACTTTACCGTAGAGGTGGCAGCCGCAACTAACCTATCATCTTGGTACAACTGCCCATCGAGATAAGCAATACTGCGGCCGGCATGTACAACTCTACCACTGCCGGAAAAAATTCCGTTTCGTGCGACTCGCATATAGCTCACCTTTATTTCTAGAGTTGCCACCGCATCACATAATTCTGGCATACCAATAACCGCATAAGCCATAACTCCGTCGAGCATACCCGAAATAAAACCACCTTGAACTACATCGCCCGAATGACAAAAGCGTAAATCAGTTTCAAAACCCATGGTAAGTGTCATATCTTCTTGACTAAAGTCTGTTGCCACGCCCTTAAATGTTTCTATCGACGGTGGCCACTGGCCATTCAGAAAACCTAAAATATCTTCATTGGTCATTTAAAGCGTCCCTAGGGTTGCCGGTGTAATAGGAAATAATTTCCTGTGCGGCATTGTGCCCGGGTATACCGCTTACTGTTCCGCCTGGCCATGTGCCAGACCCACAAAGATACAGCCCTTTGGTCGGTGTTTTATAGGCAGCACATTGCGCTAATGGTCGTAGACCGAACATTTTGTGGGGCAGCATATCTAGGTGCATTATATTAGCATCACGTAAACCGAACTCATTCTGCAAATCCAGCGGACTAAGCGCTCGATAGTCGATCAACCGGTCTTTAAGGTCGGGCATATAACGACTGATAATTTCTATGCAACGCTTAGCCATGTTATCGCGCTCAATATGCCAGCTACCTTCAGCCAGCTTTACCGGCGCATGCCAAACATTGCAACTGAGAATATTTTTTCCAGGAGGGGCCATCGAAGGACTGGTAAGTGACGGAATTAAACCAAGAATAATCGGTTCTGCTGAAGGCCGACCAAACTTGGCGTCATCAACCGCCCGTTCCATGTAATCCATATCCGGTGCAAGCCTAAACTGGCAACTGGCATAATGTTTTTGTAATTCTTTAGGTGCCGCTGCAAATGCCGGCATGCCATCTAATGCCAGAGCTAGCTTAAAGGCCGATCCGCGACTTGGAAGTTGATCCACCTTCTTCTCAAATACCGGATCAACCTCAGAATCGTTCAACATATCTTGCAGAGTAGTTCGGGGATGAAGATTTGATGCAACAATCTTAGCGGGAATAAATTCACCACTTTCAAGCTCAACACCTTGTACTCCATCGGCTCCTGCAACGATTCTACTCACACCGGAATCCAACCGAATTACACCACCGTGTGCCTCAATACTATCCTTCATGGCACGCGTAACTGCACCCATTCCACCAATTGGCAGACCGGTCGACCCACGTAAGTATTGTTTACGCGGGTCGTGTCCCGTATTAATTCCGGATGAGGCTAGTGATAGTGGACGCATAAGTAAAAGGTACGCGGTACCTGGCGTATATGGCCCAGCTAAATGAGACGTTGCGCTAATAGCCGCTATTACCGATTTAAGCTCCTCGGATTCAAGCCACTCATCGAGTAGATCTTTCAAGCTTCCCAATACGATCTTAGAAAATGCCTCTTCATCCTCCGGAGACGTTAAGCTTTGCATTAGCTCGGCGAGTGTCGGTGGTGGTTTGAATAATGAAACACCGGTTTTTTTAGCAAACTTATTTAAGTATTCGAAAAACGCGCCATAGGCTTTAACATCTTTTTCCGAAAACTTGCGGATTTCATCCGCGGTTTTAACCGGATCTCTCCATGCCACCATGGCCCTGCCATCGGGAAAAGGCACTACCAGAGATGGATCCGGTGGATTGAAGCTAAGACCAAATTTCTCTAACTCCAAATCCGCAACCACCTTAGGCTCCAATGAACCCGGTGAGTTTGGTATAGAAGCCGTATAACCTGGAAAAAATTCATACTCGGTACTAAGCCCTCCAACACGATGACGTCGTTCCAACACAAGAACTTTTAGCCCAGCCCGAGCCAGATAACCGGCACAGGTTAGTCCATTATGGCCTGCTCCAATAACAACCACATCGTAGTTATTTTTCATGGCTCTCCCACATGGTTAGCATTTTGCTATTAACGGCTCTCGACCTAGTATTTGGTCCGCAATCTTTTCGGCAATCATAATCGTTGGGGCATTAGTATTACCACTTGTGACATAGGGCATGATAGACGCATCCACCACACGCAATCGATCAATACCATGCACTTTGCCAGTATCATCGACTACTGCATAAGCATCCTGCCCCATTTTGCAGGTGCCGCATGGGTGTTTGGTAGAGCGTAGAGTATCTTTTATAAATTGATTGAGAGCCGATTCGTCTCGGATAGAACCACCCGGTGCTATCTCCTCACCGAGATATGCTTTAAATGCGTCCTTACTAAAAATTTCCCGAGTTTTCTCGACTCCCGCGCGTAACTCAGCGTAGTCCCGCGGTGATTGAAGGTAATTAAACAGAATAGAAGGCGAATCAGCCGGATTATTACTTTTTAACGCAACACGACCACGACTATCGGATCGAAGCTGACTCAAAGCCACTTGAAACCCGTGCGCCTGTTTTGGAGCTCCGCCATTATCATCAACCAACAACGGGATGAATAACAATTGCAGGTCGGGATGACTGATATCATCAGCGGATTTTATATATCCCGCGAGTTCAAAATGGTTAGTTGCACCAGGCCCTTTACGGGTGATCAACCATTGTAGTCCAAGCAACGCTTTTCGATGTAATTTCAACAAATTGGTATTGGAAACTGGCAGCAATGATTCGTATTTAATATTTATGTTAACGTGATCCTGAAGGTTTTGCCCAACCCCCGGCAAATCATGCACTATCTTCACTCCAACATCAGCTAGATGCTGCGCCGGACCAATACCAGAAAGCATTAGAAGTTTCGGCGATTCAATAGAACCGGCGCAAACTATAGTCTCGCACAGCGACTGAATAGATAGAATCTGATTTCCTCTGGCAATTTCAACACCTGTTGCACATTTCCCCTTTAACAAAACTTTACTTGTCATATAACCATGAGCTACATGTAGGTTCTTACGCTTTCGGATAGGTCTAAGATAAGCTGACGCACTGCTCTCTCTTACCCCATTACGAATAGTTTGATCCATAGGGCCAAATCCATCAGGGTAGTCCCCGTTAGGATCGGTGTTCCAAACATAACCCGCTTGCTGACTGGCTGTAGCAAACACATCGTATAGCGGATTCGAAAACTGAGGTGCGATAACTGAAACCGGACCACTCCCACCTCGGTACTCAGATTCACCGGCACTAAATGATTCCAGTTTCTTAAAATATGGCAGGCAATATTTGTAAGACCAGTTTTCATAACCGCTGTCTTGCGCCCAATTATCAAAATCAAAACGGTGACCACGTACAAAGCACATAGCATTAATCGAGGACGACCCACCGAGCACTTTTCCCCGTGGGCAATTCAACTGTCGATTGTCTAAATAAGGTTCCGACTCCCCCGGATAATTCCAATCGAATTTCTGACTGCTTATCGCATATGCAAATGCCGTTGGCATTCTAATAAGCAAACTCGAATCTTGCGGGCCTGCTTCAACCAGTAACACAGAAACACCAGGATCAGCAGAAAGCCGATTTGCTAGCACACAACCCGCCGAGCCAGCACCAACAATGATGTAATCGAATTGTTTTTTCAAAATTCCCACAAGATGAATTACAGTTGAACGTTCACCGATTTTAGCTGGGTATAACTCAGCAACTCCTGCATATTTCCTTCACGCCCCGTGCCACTTGATTTAATACCGCCAAAAGGTGAGCCTAGAGCGAATGAAACCGGCCCGTTTACCTCCACATAACCACACTGCAATCTCTGCGCCATTCGATGCACTCGAGAAATATCCTTGCCCATAATAACGGCGGCCAATCCGTATACAACACCATTAGCTATGGCTATCGCCTCGTCCTCATCGCTCCAAGGAATAATTGATATCACGGGGCCATAAATTTCCTCTTTAGCGATACGCATAGAGGGAGTTACATCCGAAAAAATCGCCGGTGACATAAAGAAACCTTCTGCTAGTTCGCCATCTGTTATACGTTCTCCACCACAGACCAGATTAGCCCCTTCTACTTTTCCACTTTCAATATACTCCGAAACTTTATCTAGCTGACGCTTATGACTAATGGGTCCCATCTCTGCATTTGGATCAAAAGGCATGGCAATATTAACCTGACTAAAACGTTCCGCTAATTGCTCAACAAAATCAACATAGAGTGATTCGTGCACCAGCACCCTAGAGGTTGAGCTACAAGAGTGCCCTTGCCATTTAAAATTCATTCCTCGCACTGCAGTATCAACGCTTTTACCAAGATCCGCATCTTCAAAAACTATCATTGGTGTTTTACCACCCAACTCCAAAGTAGTCGTTTTTAAGTGCTCCGATCCTAATCTAAGTGCTAGTTGCCCGACTTCTGTGCTACCTGTAACCGCTAGGCGAGGAACCCCAGAATGTTTTAATAATCCCTGGGAGACTCGCTCGTTGCTTCCTGAAACAACATTGATCACACCTTTGGGTAGTACATCCTTAATCAGTTCAGCAAAACGTAGCGCGGATAGAGAAGTATGTGGCGATGGTTTAATAATCACCGTATTACCCGTCAACAAAGGCGCGCCAATACCGGAGCCAAGACTTTGAATGGGGTGATTAAACGGCAATAGCCTAGCAACAACACCAAAGGGATCAAATCTCGTGTAATGCAAATTGTTGTCTAGTTGAGTTGACTCACCCTTTAACTCATTTGCGATACTACAAAAGTAATCCAGCATAAAGGCACCGCCCTCAGCATCGTGCTGCATATGCGAATAAACGTTACCATTTTCAAGAGAATCTAGAGCGCCTAGCTCTGCGGAATTATCTCGCAGAACCTGGCTAATTTTCCCCAGATACCCCTGCCGTTCACCTAGGGTTAACTCCGCCCAACCTTGCTGTGCACCGTTTGCAGACTGAACCGCCCGATCAATATCATCCGGCGACGCATCGGGAAATTCTGTTAACACCTGTCCGGTGGCCGGGTTTATGGTTTCTAGAGTTTTACCATCACTAGAGCTACACATCTCTCCATCGATTAACATTTGATGGGGGCAAGAAACTAGGTTTTGCAATTCAAGTTTATTCATAAAAATTTAATCTTAAGATTAGCGTGATTTATTCGCTGGCGGATTCAAGTCGTAAGTGCAACTCATGTAAATAGTTAGTGGATAAGCTGAGATGATGAAGGCTTTTCCTCCGACCAAAGATGAGAAGCAACATGAATCACTATACCCAGCTTACCCAAGATCA